>JBBIMZ010000048.1:2573-12533 GCA_037444135.1 Solibacteraceae bacterium | reverse complement strand
CTGTTGGATCAGCTTGCGCCGGCCCACTTTGGCCGGCACGTCGGGATAGTGCAGAATGGCCGAGAAATCCAGCCCCCGCGCCTTCCAGTGCTCCTGAGCGTTGCGCGCCTCGAGCAGGTCCACGCGGCCGATCATTTCGTTCATCGTGCGGAAGCCCAGTTGGGCCATGTACTCGCGCACTTCTTCGGCCAGGAAGAAAAAGTAATTGATGACGTGCTCGGGCAGGCCGGCGAACTTTCGCCGCAGGCGCGGATCCTGCGTCGCGATGCCCACAGGACAGGTGTTCAGGTGGCATTTGCGCATCATGATGCAGCCCATCGCCACCAACGGAATCGTCGAAAAGCCGAACTCCTCGGCCCCGATGAGCGCCGCGATGACCACGTCCCGGCCCGTGCAGATCTTGCCGTCGGTCTGCACGATGATGCGGCTGCGCAGGTCGTTCATTACCAGCACCTGCTGCGTCTCCGCCAGCCCGAGCTCCCACGGGATGCCGGCGTGACGGATCGAGGTGATCGGCGAGGCCCCCGTGCCGCCGCTGTCGCCCGAGATCAGCACCACGTCGGCATGCGCCTTGGCCACTCCGGCGGCGACGATCCCGACGCCGACCTCGGCCACCAGCTTCACCGAGATCCGCGCCTTCGGGTTGGCGTTCTTGAGATCGTAGATGAGCTGCGCCAGATCCTCGATCGAGTAAATGTCATGATGCGGCGGCGGCGAGATCAGCCCCACGCCGGGAATCGAATGGCGCACGCGCGCGATCACCTCGTCCACCTTGTGCCCGGGCAGCTGGCCGCCTTCGCCCGGCTTGGCCCCTTGCGCGATCTTGATCTGAAGCTCGTCGGCGTTGACCAGATAATGCGCCGTCACGCCGAAGCGCCCCGAGGCGACCTGTTTGACCGCGCTGCGGCGCGAATCGCCGTTCGGCAGCGGAATGTAACGCTCCTCGTCCTCGCCGCCCTCGCCGGTGTTGGAGCGCGCGCCGATCCGGTTCATGGCGATGGCCAGCGTCTCGTGCGCCTCCTTGCTGATCGAGCCGAACGACATCGCCCCGGTGGCGAAGCGCCGCACGATCTCGCGGGCGGGCTCGACCTCATCAAGCGGCACCGGCTTGCCCGCCGGCCGGAAGCCGAGCAGCCCCCGCAGCGTGCACAGCTGCCGGCTCTGATCGTCGATCGCCCGGGTGAACTCCTTGAACGTTTCGTAGCTCTCCTGCCGCACCGAGTGCTGGAGCTTGCTGATGGTCACCGGATTCAGCAGATGGTACTCGCCGTTGACCCGGTAGGCGAGGTTGCCGCCCACCGGCAGTTCGGTTTCCACCTCAGTGACGGGCCGGAACGCCAGCTCGTGCTTCATGTTGGCCTCGCGCGCCAGCACGTCCAGCCCCACGCCCTGGATCCGCGACGCCGTGCCCGTGAAATAGGTGTCGACCAGCTCGTGGTTCAGGCCGATCGCTTCGAAAATCTGCGCACCCTGATAGCTTTGCAGGGTCGAGATGCCCATCTTGGAGAAGACCTTTAGCAGATTCTTGCTGACGGCCTTCTTATAGTTGCGCAGCGCCTGCTCGAAGGTGATGCCCTCGCCGAGCAGCCCGCGCCGGCACATGTCCTCCAGCGTCTCGATGGCCAGATACGGATTCACCGCGCTGGCGCCGTAGCCGATCAGCAGGCTGAAGTGGTGCACCTCGCGCGGCTCGCCCGATTCGACGATCAGCGCCACTTGCGTGCGCGTCCGCTCGCGGATCAAATGGTTGTGCACCGCCGAGAGTGCCAGCAGGCTCGGAATCGGCGCGAAGTTCTCGTCCACGGCCCGGTCCGACAGGATCAGCAGCGTGTAGCCGGACTTGATGGCCCAGGAGGCGCGCTGGCACAGCTCATCGATCGCCTTGCGCAGTTCGGCCTCGCCGCCGCCGGCGGGAAAGACCATCATCAGCGTCGTGGCCAGAAAGTCGCCCTGCGAGACGCGCCGGAGCTTCTCCAGGTCGTAGTTGGTCAGAATCGGATGTGGGAGCTTGAGCGTGTGGCAGTGCTGGGGCGTCTCTTCCAGGATGTTGCGCTCGATGCCGATGTAGCTGGTCAGGCTCATCACCATCTGCTCGCGGATCGAGTCGATCGCCGGATTGGTCACCTGCGCGAAGAGCTGCTTGAAGTAGTTGAACAGCAGTTGCGGCTTGTCCGACAGGCAGGCCAGCGGAACATCCGTGCCCATCGAGCCGACCGGGTCGTCGCCCTGGATCGCCATCGGCGCCAAGATTCGGTGCAGCTCCTCCTCGGTGTAGCCGAAGGCCCGCTGGCGCTGGAGGAGGTTGGAGAACTCCGTGTTGTGCCACCGCGGCGGCGCCGGCAGGTCGTCCAGGCGGACCTGGTTTTCCTTGAGCCACTGCGCATAGGGCCGCCGGCGCGCCAGGCGCTGCTTGATTTCCTCGTCCGGGATGAGGCGCCCCTCGCGCAGGTCCGCCAGCAGCATCTTGCCCGGCTGAAGCCGGCCCTTGAACTTGACGTCTTCCGGCCGCACCGGCAGCACGCCCGCTTCGGAGGCCATGATCAGCAGCCCGTCGTGCGTGACCAGATAGCGCGCCGGACGCAGGCCGTTGCGGTCCAGCGTCGCTCCGATGACCTCCCCGTCGGTGAAGGCGATCGCCGCCGGACCGTCCCAGGGCTCCATCAGCGAGGCGTGGTACTCGTAGAAGGCCCGCTCCTCTTCCGGCATCGTCGGGTCGTTGTCCCAGGCCTCCGGAATCAGCATCGCCATCACGTGCGGCAGGCTCCGCCCCGCCAGATGCAGCAGCTGGACCGCATTGTCCAGGCTTGCCGAGTCGCTCAAGCCCGGCGTGATGACCGGGAAGAGTTTCTTGAGGTCGTCTCCGAAGGCCTCCGACTTGAGCACGGACTGGCGCGCGTTCATCCAGTTGACGTTGCCGCGCAACGTGTTGATCTCGCCGTTGTGGCAGATGTAGCGGTACGGATGCGCCAGCGGCCAGGTCGGAAAGGTGTTCGTCGAAAAACGCTGATGCACCAGCGCCAGGGCGCTCACCACCTCCGGAACGGCCAGATCCAGATAAAACTGCTCGATCTGCGGCGCCAGCAGCAGGCCCTTGTAAACCACCGTCTTCGTCGACAGCGACGGAATGTAGAAGTCTTCTTTGTCGCGGATATCGGAAGCTCGAATCTCGTTCTCGGTCCGCCGCATCACGACGTACAGCTTCCGCTCGAGCTGCTGCTGCGGCATGCGGCGCGGCCCGCGGATGAAGACCTGTTCGATGTACGGCTGCGAGGAACGCGCCAGCCAGCCCAGGGCGGAGGGATTCACCGGCACTTCCCGCCAGCCGAGCACGGTCAGCCCTTCCTCGCGCACGACGCGCTCCAGGTGCCCCTCGCAGGCCAGCCGCGAATCCTTGCGCGTGGGCAGAAACAGCATGCCGACGCCGTATTCGCCAGGAGCAGGCAGCGCAAAGCCGAGCCTCGCGCACTCGCGCTCGAAGTAGGCGTGGGGAATCTGAATCAGAACCCCGGCGCCGTCGCCGGTCTCCGGATCGCAGCCGCAGGCCCCCCGGTGGGCCAGGTTGATCAACACTTGAATGCCCTTGCGGATGATCTCGTGCGAGGGCTCTCCCCCGAGCTTGGCGACGAATCCGATCCCGCAGGCGTCCCGCTCGAGGGAAGGATCGTAAAGCCCCTGTGCCCGGGGCATGCCTTTATGTGCGTTGTGCCTCATCACCGTTTCACCTTGTCTAGTGCGCCCTGCGACGTAGAGGGTGCACTCGGGGCGAGGATTAACAGCAGTATAACACGTCCTCTGCATTAGTCAAGACAAAAGTGCACGCAGACACAATTAGGAACGCTTATGCTATGATGGCGCTGTGGACTTCGCCGAGATCAAGCTATTCCGCGACATAGCGCGCACCGGCAGCCTCACGCGGGCAGCCCGGTTGAACCGCATCAGCCAGTCCGCCGCGAGCCAGCGTGTGGCCGAACTGGAGCGGAGGCTGCAACTCCAGTTGCTCGACCGGACCAGGCGCCCACTGAAGCTGACCCAGGCCGGCCGGCTCTACAACGACTTCTGCCGTGACGTGCTCCGGCGCAAGGCGGAATTCGAGGACGAGCTGGACCGGCTCCGGGGCCGCCTGCACGGGACCGTCCGCGTGGCGTGCATCTACTCGGTGGGACTGTCGCAAATGGCGCAGGTGGAGGGAGAGTATCGGCGGCGCTTTCCGGACGTGGATCTGCTGGTCGAGTACTTGCGCCCGGAAAGGGTCTACGAGCAGATCGTGAACGACCGGGCTGACCTCGGCCTGATCAGCTACCCGGAGTCGAGCCGCGAGGTCGCCGTGATCCCCTGGCGCGAGGAAGTGATGGTTGTGGCGGCCGCGCCCTCGCACCCGCTCGCCCGGCGGGCCGTATTGGCGATCGCGGAGCTGGCCGGCCAGGATTTCATCGGCTTCGACGACGACCTGCCGATCGCCCGCGAGTTGAACCGCTTTTTCCGCGAGCACGACATCTCGGTGAACGTAGTGATGCACTTCGACAACGTGCTCGCCATCAAGGAAGCCGTCGAACTCGGCTCGGGCATCAGCATCCTTCCGGAACCGACTTTACGGGAAGAGATCCAGCAGGGGCGCCTGGTCGCCATCCCGCTCGAAGAGCCCGGCTTACGCCGTCCCCTGGGCGTGATCCACCGGCGCCGGAAGCAATTTACGGCGCCCATGCGGGCCTTCCTGGAAATGATCGAGGCGCCCCTGCCGGCGGGGCCGGCCGCCAAGTAGCGGCTGCGGATGGAGTTCGGTGATCTTGCCACGGGAGAATGTTTTTCACAACAGTGGAAATGTTGTGGAAATTGTCCAGATGGCTCTCCCCGGCGGCGCTCGCTTCAGCCCACCTGCACCAGCCCGTAGCGGCGCTGCCAGTGGTCGCGGATGTAGGCGACGGCGCGGCGCACGTCCTCCTCCTGCGCCGGCTGCTCGATGAAGGCCTCGGCTTCGCTGCGCGCCAGTTCCAGGATCTCCTGGTCGCGGATGATGTCGGCGATCCGAAACGCCGGCAGGCCGGACTGGCGTGTCCCGAAAAACTCTCCCGGGCCGCGCAGCCGCAGGTCCATTTCGGCGATCTGGAAACCGTCGGTCGACTCCACGAGCGCCCGGATGCGCTCCTGGGCCGCCTCGTTCAGCTTGCCCGTCACCAGGATGCAGTAGCTCCGCTCGGCGCCGCGGCCGACGCGGCCCCGAAGCTGATGCAGCTGCGCCAGACCGAACCGTTCGGCTTGCTCGATCACCATGACGGTGGCGTTCGGCACGTCGACGCCGACCTCGATCACCGTCGTCGAAACCAGTATCCGGATTGCACCCTCTTTGAAGGCGCTCATCACGGCTTCTTTCTCCTCCGCCCCGAGGCGCCCGTGCAGCAAGCCCACCTCCACGCCCGGGAACACGACCTCCGACAGCAAGCGGTGCATCTTCTCGGCCGCTTTCAGTGCCTGCGTCTCCGACTCCTCGATCACCGGATAGACGACGTACGCCTGGCGGCCCTTGTCGATCTCGCGCTTGAGAAAGCTGTAGACCTGCTCGATGCGCTCCTCCGGCACGTGATAGGTCTTCACGGGCTTGCGGCCCGGAGGCAGCTCGTCCAGGATCGAGGTGTCCAGGTCCCCATAGAGCGTCAACGCGAGCGTGCGCGGGATGGGCGTCGCCGTCATTACGAGCACGTCCGGAGCAGCGCCTTTCTCCATCATGCGCAGGCGCTGCACGACGCCGAAGCGGTGCTGCTCGTCGATGATCACCAGGCCGAGACGCCGGAACTCGACGTCCTCTTCGAGCAGCGCGTGCGTGCCGACCGCGACGTGGATCAGCCCTTCGGCGAGCAGTTTCTTGATCTGCTTTTTCTCTCGCTGAGGCATCGAGCCGACCAGCAGCGCCACGACATAGCCGAGCTTTCCAAAGAGGTTCTTGAAGTAGTAGTGGTGCTGGCTGGCCAGGATTTCGGTCGGCGCCAGCACCGCCACCTGGTGTCGGTTCTCGATGGCGATGATCGCCGCCTCGGCCGCCACCAGCGTCTTGCCGCTGCCCACATCGCCTTGCAGCAGGCGGCTCATCGGATGAGGCGCAGCCATGTCGCGGGCGATCTCGGCGAGCACGCGCTTCTGCGCCGCCGTGGGCTTGAACGGCAGCATGGCCTTGATTTTTTCCCGCACCCTCTCGTTCAGCTCGAACGCAATCCCCTGGCGCAGGCGCCCCTTGCGCCGCTTGAGCGCCAGCCCGCACTCCAGCCAGAACAGCTCCTCGAAAATCAGCCGGAAGTGCGCCGGAGAACGGAAGGCGTTCAAGGCCCGCAGATCGGCGCCCGGCGGCGGAAAGTGGAGTTCCCGCAGCGCCTGCCGGCGTCCGATCAGGCCCAGCCGGCGGCGGATGGCTTCCGGCAGCGGATCCTCGACCGGCTCGAGCGTTTCGAGCAGACGATGGATCAGCTTCCGGAACACGCGCGTGGTGATGCGCCCGGCCGCTTCGTACACCGGTACGATCCGGCCCGTGTGCAGTCCCGCCTCCCCCTCCTCGTCGGCGCTGAGCAGCTCAAAGTCCGGATGGACCATCACCAGCTCGCCCGAGAACGGATCGAGCTCGACCTTGCCGAACAGCGCCGCCCTCTGCCCCGGCTCGAACACGTGCGCCAGGTACTCCCCGTGGAACCACTTGCCCCGCAAGGTTTCCCCGGAAGCGTCGCGAAAGGTTGCTTCGAACAGGCCCAGCCGTTTCCGCTGAAATGCCGAGACCCGCGCCGAGTGCACCTCGGCGATCACCGTCGCCGTCTCTCCGGGCGCCAGTTGCCGTACGGGCTTGACGTTCGTCCGGTCTTCGTAGCGAAACGGAGGATAGTGCAGGAGATCCTCGACCGTCCGCAGTGCTGTGTTCTCGAGGATTCTAGCCCGGGGAGGACCGATTCCCTTGACGTAGGTGAGGGGAGTCGTCAGATCCACCGAGATCCCTAGTGTACAATGCCGGTCATGAACCGTCTGGTCGCACTGATCTTTTCGAGTTCCTTGATGTTGGCCGCCGATCTGCGTCTCGGAATCATCGGCACGGACACTTCGCACGTCATCGCCTTCACCAAAGCTTTCAACGGCCCGCCCGGGCCGGATCGCGTCGAGGGCGCGCGCGTCGTGGCCGCGTTCAAAGGCGGCAGCGACGACGTCGAGTCCAGCTACACGCGCGTCGACAAGTACGCCGAGCAGCTCCAGAAAGAATGGCAGGTCGAGCTGGTTGCCGACATCGCCTCGCTCTGCTCGAAAGTGGACGCAATTCTTCTCGAAAGCGTCGACGGCCGCAAGCACCTGCCGCAGTTCCGCGAGGCGGTCCGCTGCGGCAAGCCGGTCTTCATCGACAAGCCGCTGGCGGCCACACTCGAGGACGCCCTTGAGATCGCGCGCCTGGCTCGCCGGCACAACATCAAGTGGTTCAGCTCTTCCTCGCTTCGCTGGAGCGAGCACGTCGCGGCCACCAAAGCCGCGGACGCCACCGGCGCCATCACCTGGGGCCCCGGTCCCTACGAGCCCCACCACTATCTGGACCTCGCCTGGTACGCCATCCACCCCATCGAGATGCTCTACGCCCTGATGGGCCCCGGCTGCGAAGAGGTCACTCGCGTCTCGACCGAGAGCGCCGATGTGGTCGTCGGCAGATGGAGGGGCGGGCGGATCGGCACCGTGCGCGCGCAGCGCGCCGGCTACAATTACGGCGCCGTCGTCTTCCGCCCCAAAGCCGTCGCCGTCAGCCCGCCCGACGCCAAGAGCGGCTACACGCCCCTGCTGCGCGAGATCGTGAAATTCTTCCAGACGGGCATCCCGCCGGTTCCGAACGAAGAGACGCTCGAGCTGTTCGCCTTCATGGACGCCGCCCAGAAAAGCAAGGAGCAGGGCGGCAAACCGGTCCGCCTCCGGCTGGAGTGACGCCGCATCCTACGGCTCGGCCGGTCGCGGCCCGTAGACCGGCGCCGGCCCGCCGGCTTCAAGCGCTCCAAGGTCCGGCGCCGCCCCCTGAAAGTCATCGTTGACGTTCGGCAGGCGCACGCCGGCGTCGACGGCCTTGCCGGCGGGTTTGAGGCGGAAGTTCAGCTCGCGCGCTTTGTAGATCGCCATCGGTCGGGACGGGTCCGGCGGCGCCAGGTTTTCGAAAATGTCGTAATCGAGCTCCACGCCGTGGCGTTCATGGCCCGTCGCCGCGGCCAGCTCGGCGAGCGTGCGGAACCGCTGGAACGGCGCGTTCTCCAGATCATAGTCGCGCAGCAGCCCTGCGGCAGGCGCCTTCCAGTAGTAAGGCGTGGGAGTTGCCGGATTGGGCCGGTATCCGTTGTAGTCGAACGTCGAGTAAGCGGTCGCGTTCGGAAAGTAAAACAGCGGCCGGCCCGGCGCCCCCGTTCCTATGAACAGGTTATTCCGCGCGTGTGCGTTCGAGAAGATTTCCGCATTCGTGCTCTCGCCGATGATCGTATTGTGATAGAGCACCAGACCCGCCGGCTTCACCTTGAACTTCAGCGTCACGCCCGTCGGAACGTGGTAGACGATGTTGCGGATGAAATACGCCGGTCCGCCGTAGACGGGCTGCGCGCTCAGGCCGCACTGGGCCGCGTTCACGCCCCGGTTGCGCAACACGCGGATGTTGTGCACGCCGCCGTCGGTTTCGATGAAGTCGTCGGTCATCAGGTGGATATCGTTGTTGTAGATGTCGATCGAGACGGCCCGCTGATCTTCGTCGGCTTCCGGCCGGCCGTAAGTGGAGACGCAGATGCCGTCGTGAAAGTAGCGGATCGAGTTGTGGCAGATGACGTGACCGGACCCGTAGACTTTGACCGCATAATAACTGCGCAGGAGGCTGGCGCCGTAAACGCCGGGATTGTACCAGCCGATCAGCCGGTATCGGTCATCTCGGCCGGTGATGACATTGTCGGCGATGTAGAAATCCTTCGACCCGGCGTACTCGGTCGTCACGGCGATGCCGACATCCTCGATGCGGCAGCGGCGGACGGTGAGGCCCCGCCGACGCGCTTGAGCCCGGCGTAGAAGGCGATGTCCGTGTTGCGGATGGTCAGCCCCTCGAAGATGTGGTAGTCGGCCGCCATCACATCGAAAAGGCGGTAGGCCCCATCGCCATCGAAGATCACTTCGCCGTCCCCGGCGGCGCGGTTCACGATGGGCCGGTCGGGCGTGCCCTTGGCCGTGAGCACGTACGTGCCGTGAAACGGCAGGCTCAGCGGGTCGGCGTAGCTCAGGCGGTCGGACTTATAACGGCCGGCGTGCACCAGAATGACGTCCCCGGGTCCCACCATGCACTCGCTGACCACGGCCCAGTCGCCGCTGCCGGCCCCGTAATAGGCCTTCATCAGGCCTGTGAAGGCCGGCTCCTGCTTCGCGCCTTTCCAATCGGGGGGATAGACGTGCAGGATGCGGCCGCCGGGCGCCGGACGCGGCTCGGCGCGCGTGCGGACCTTCACCTGGCGTAGCGCCTCGCCGCGGACGCCGTCCGGATCGCGCATCTCGAGGCGCACTTCATATTCCCTCGCAGGCTCGAGATCGAAGATGCTCCCGGCCAGCATCTCCGGCGCCGTGTAGTCCAGACTCAGATCTCGCCGGTAGACCTTCTCGCCGCCGATCCGCAACAGCGGCAGCGCCGGTCTCCACTCCGCCGCACCCGCGCGCCGGTAGCGGACCTCGACGGCCGCGTTGCGGTTCTCATCGCCCTCGATCTTCCACTGGAAGCCGAGGGCCGTCAGCGTCGGCGGCTCGACCACCAACCGCCCCGGCGTCACCGCGTCGTCCGCCGTGCAGACCTGCCCCAGCAGGAGCATCAGAGCGTATTTCCAGCTTCTCACCATGCGTCTGATTCTATCCGCAGCCGGCCGTCCGAGCTGCGTCCCGCCCCTGCCCGGGTATAGAATAACGGGACAAGAGGGCTGCACCTGGGCTCATGAAACGCCTGGCCGC
>JBBIMZ010000048.1:0-2533 GCA_037444135.1 Solibacteraceae bacterium | reverse complement strand
ACCTTAGTGGCCGACAGCCGGCCGGTCCGCTTCAACCGCGATATCCGGCCGATTCTCTCCGACCGCTGTTTCGCCTGCCACGGGCCGGACTCGGCCAACCGCAAGAGCCCGCTGCGGCTCGATTCGGAAGCCGGCGCCGGCATTGCCCTCTCGGGCGGCCGCCGCGCGATCGTCCCGGGAAAGCCCGACGAGAGCGAAGTCTACCTCCGCATCAGCTCCGACCATCCGGCGCGCCGCATGCCGCCGGCGTATCTGGGCCATCAGAAGCTAAGCCCGCGCGAGATCGACCTGATCCGCCGCTGGATCGAGCAGGGCGCGCCGTGGGAGAAACACTGGGCGTTCATTCCTCCGGCACGCCCTCCCCTGCCCCCCGTCGCCCGGCGCGACTGGCCGCGCAACCCGATCGACTATTTCGTGCTGGCGCGCCTCGAAGCCGAGGGTCTGGCGCCTTCTCCCGCCGCGGCCCCGGAGACCCTGATTCGCCGCGTCACGCTCGATCTGACCGGACTGCCCCCGGCGCCGGAAGAGGTCGAGGACTTTGTCCGGGATCCCTCTCCACAGGCCTACGAGCGCCTGGTCGACCGTCTGCTCGCTTCGCCGCATTACGGCGAGCGCATGACCTACCGCTGGCTGGACGCCGCCCGCTATGCCGACACCCACGGCTATCAGGAAGACACCGAACGCGACATGTGGCGCTGGCGCGACTGGGTCATCGACGCCTTCAACCGCAACATGCCCTTCGACGAGTTCACCGTCGAGCAGCTCGCCGGCGACCTGCTGCCCGGCGCCACGCTCGAGCAGAAGATCGCCACCGGCTTCAACCGCAATCACCGCGGCAACGGCGAGGGCGGCATCGTCGACGAAGAGTACCACGTCGAATACGTCGCCGACCGGCTGGAGACGACCTTCGCGGTCTTCCAAGGGCTCACAATCGGCTGCGCGCGCTGTCACGACCACAAGTACGATCCATTCACCCAGAAGGAGTATTACCAGCTTTTCGCCTACTTCAACAACGTCCCGGACCGCGGCCGCTACTTCAAGCACGGCAACCAGCCTCCGTTCGTCGCCGCGCCGACGCCGGAGCAGCAGGAGGCGCTCGCCCGCCTGGACGCACGCCTGCGAGAAGTCCGGGAGCAGCTTGCCGCGCTCGAGGCGGAGATCTCGCAGGGCTTGCGCGAGTGGGCCGCCGCGGCGGCTCGTGCCCAACCCTTCGATTACTCCTACGACCGCCGCCTCATCTTCCATCACGGCCCGGCCGAACGGTTCGACGGCAGCCGCTTCATCGACGCGGGCGACTTGGCCGACTTCAACCTCCACGACAAGTTGACCCTGGCGGCGCGCATTCTGCCCGAAGCTGCCGATGGCGGCATCCTCGCGCGCATGCGGATGAACTTCAACGCGCGCGGCGACCAGGGCTACGGCTTCTTCCTGGTGGGCGGCAAACTCCAGGTCCGCCTCGAGGCGGCCGACATCGACAATCGCATCATCGTCGAAACGGCCGAGCCGCTCTCGCTGGGCCGGTGGCAGCATGTGGCGGTCACCTACGACGGTTCGCGCCTCGCCGCCGGATTTCGCTTCTATGTCGACGGCCGGCCGCAGCCGGCACGGGTCGTCATCGACCGGGCGAACAACCCGACGCGCATCGCCAAAGAGCCGCTCCGGATCGGCTACGGGCCCGGGGCGGACGGACGCTTCCGCGGCGCCATCGGCGACGTGCGCGTCTACGACCGCGCGTTGTCCCCGGAGCAGATTCAGGTTGTCGCGGTCGCCGAACCGCTCGACGCGATCGCCCGCCTGCCGGAGCGCGAGCGCTCGGCCGCACAGGAGGCTAAACTCCGCTGGGCCTATCTGGACCAGTACGCCGGTGACGCAGCGCGCCGGCTCTGGGACGAACTTTCCGGGCTCGAACTGGAGCGCGAGCGCCTCACCGACAGCTTTCCCACGGTGATGGTGATGGAGGAGATGGATCCTCCGCGGCCCACTCACGTGCTCCACCGCGGCGTCTACAGCGCGCCGGGCGAGCGGGTTTCTCCCGGCCTGCCCGCGGTGCTGCCCCCCTTGCCCGCCGGGGCGCCGAACAACCGCCTCGGCCTGGCTCGCTGGCTGGTAGACCGCTCCAATCCGCTCACGGCGCGCGTCACCGTGAATCGCTTCTGGCAAATGCTGTTCGGCGCGGGGCTGGTCCGCACGGTCGAGAACTTCGGCGCGCAGGGCGACTGGCCGGAGCACCCGGAGCTGCTCGATTGGCTCGCCGTGGAATTCATCGAGAGCGGCTGGAACGTCAAACACATCCTCAAGACGATCGTGATGAGCGCCACCTACCAACAGTCCTCGCGACTGAGGCCCGAGCTGGCCGAACGCGATCCCGAGAACCGCCTGCTGGCCCGCGGCCCGCGCCTCCGGCTCCCGGCCGAGACGATCCGCGACCAGGCGCTCGCTATCGCCGGCCTGCTCAGCCGCCGGATCGGCGGGCCATCGGTGAAGCCCTACCAGCCGGACGGCTTGTGGGAGGAGCTCGCCAACGCGGGCAAGT
>JBBIMZ010000047.1:0-12545 GCA_037444135.1 Solibacteraceae bacterium | reverse complement strand
GGAATTCGCCGGAGGGCCCTCGGCGGGCGGCCGCAGGACGTTATACCAGATGTCGGCCACCAGCAGGCTGTAGCCGGTGGTCGAGCCGGTGTAAGTCGTGAAGACCGCAGCCCAGCGCCCCAGACCGAGCACGATGCGGCCGGAATCTCCCAGCACGCGGGCGAACATCGGCAGCAGGTCCTCGACCTCCCGGAGCGGCTGGGTAGTCGGATACAGCGTCGCGGCGGCCGCAATCTGCACCAGCATCAGCATCGCGTAGAGGCCGAGTCCGCTGAGCAACAGGTCGGTGCGCTGAAGGCGTAGGCAGGAGGGATCCCTCCAACCCTTTTCATGAACGAATGCGGCGTACTTGAGATTGCTCAAGGCGCCGGCGCCGCTGCCCACCAGAGCCAGCAGGATGAAGGCGAAACTGTAGGCCGCCTGCTCGGCGGGCGGCGTGGGGATCAGGGCGCCGCGGACGATTCCGCCGGGATCCGGCCGCGAAAGCAGAGCCGCCAGCGCCAGCGTACCGCCGAGGATCACCAGCAGCGGCTTGCTGATCCGTTCGACCAGCTTGTAGCGGCCCCAGTACATCAGCACGAAGCCCAGCGCCCAGGCGCCCAGCGCGCTCCCCATGCGGATCCAGCCGGATTGCACCGGCACGAGCAACTGGACCGAGCCGCCCAGCAGCAGCAACTGCGAAAACGCCGTCAGGTGCCGCTTCAAGAAAATCGAAATCAGGATCATCCAGGGCGCCCACCGGCCGGCGCGGGCGTAGCCGGCCATCAGGCTCTCGCCCGTCACGACGACGTAGCGCGCCGTGGCCTCCAACACGAGTAGCGGGCCAGCACGACCAGCGCGACGGTCCACAGAAGCGTATATCCGTAGCTGGCCCCTGCGGCGGAATTCCTCACTAGGTCCTGCGGCCCCAGGGCAGCCACGGCGAACACCAAGCCGGGACCGAATGCCCAGGAGCGGCGCCGGGCAAGCACCGCAGGCCGCGCCTCGGCGGCGGCCGGTTCAAGGGCGACCAGCTTTTCCCGACTCACTTCTTGATCACCCGCAACGGTGGCGTCTTCGAGGCGGCGGTGACGTACGGCTCGCGCCGCTGCACGCGAAGCGTGCGCCCCTGTTGCCAGAACGCCGTCATCAGCTTGTGCCCGGCGTCCCGGGCGGCCAGGAATCGCAGGACGGTGTTTACGACCGCCTGTTCGTCATCGAGGGGCACGCGCGGGCTCACGAGCACGCTGACCTCGGTGACGGCGCCGTTCTGTTCTTCAACGAGTTGATAGTCGGTGGGATGCCCGCCATGGGCCGCGGGCAAGACCTCCTCGACTAGCTCGATGATGTCGCTGCCGAGAAACTGGATGCCCCCGGCCGTGAGCTTTTCATAATTGCGGATGGTGTGGAGGTGGTCGGTGAAACCGATCTGCTCGAGCAGGCAGCCGCAGCGGCGCCGGCTGAGCACTCCGTAGTCACCGGTGTCGAGATTGAGCATGATCTTCGGGGTGGCAGGCAGCAACGTCGTCAGGTACAGCGCCTGAACTTGTGTCTCGCCGTCAGCCAGGACTTTCGGCCGGTCGAAGACGGCGATCTTGCCCCGGAACAGGTGCACTTCATCGACGACCTCGCGCTGAGCGCAGCCGCCGCCGAGCGGACCCGCCTCCGACATCGACCAGCCGCTGAAATCCCGGACGGTCCCTGAGATGGCGCTCGTGCGCGGCTGCGCAAGCCCGCAGACAGCCGGCCACATGACCAGAAAAGCCCAGGCGGCCCTTCGCCGCATGCGAGCGCGCACACCTCCTCCTTGCGGTGCAAACTTCGCGCAATTTTATCACGACCCGGTCAGGGCGCGCAGGCAAGGAAAGAGACATACGGGTCTGATAAAATGACTCGTTTGGAGAATTCCCGAATGCCATCCGACGCCGACGTAGCCGCTCCCCAGGTCAGACCCAAGATCAAGAGAACCCCGAAAGCGCCGCGGCAGCAGCCGGCGCTGCTCGACCTGGAGCGCCGCCTGACGACGCCCGAGGAAGTCTGTCTGGGCTTTACGCTCGAGCAGGCGCAGGCCGAAGCGCTGCGGTGTCTGAACTGCAAGGATCCGAAGTGCCAGGAGGCCTGCCCGATCCACACCGACATCCGGGGCTTCATCAACAAGATGGTCGAGGGCGACTACCAGGGCGCCTTCGAGGTTCTGTCGGCGACTAACCCCTTCCCCGGCATCTGCGGGCGCGTGTGCCAGCACGAACTGTATTGCGAGAAGGAGTGCCTGCTCGGCAGGAAGCTCGAATCGGTGGCCATCGGCTCGCTCGAGCGCTTCGTCGCCGACTGGCGCCGTCTGACCGGCGGCGACGAAGCCGTGCCCGAGGCGCCGCCGAACGGGCTCAAAGTGGCGCTGGTCGGCAGCGGCCCGGCTTCGTTGATGTGCGCCAATGATCTGGCCCGTAAGGGCTACTCGATCACCGTCTTCGAGGCGCTGCACGAGCTGGGCGGCGTGCTCGCCTACGGCATTCCGCCGTTCCGCCTGCCGCGCGAGATCATCGCCGAGGAGATCGACCGGTTGCGCAAGCTCGGCGTCGAGTTCAAGACCGACTTCATCGTCGGCAAGACGGCCACGCTCGACGAACTGTTCGCGCAGGGCTACGCGGCCGTGTTTCTCGGGACCGGAGCCGGCCTGCCGTGGCTGATGGGGATCCCGGGCGAGAACCTGATCGGCGTCTATACGGCCAACGAGTTTCTGACCCGCATCAACCTGATGCACGCCTACGAATTTCCGAAAGCCGCCACGCCAGTTCACGTCGGCAAGCGGACAGTGGTCGTCGGAGGCGGCAATTCGGCGATGGACGCCGCTCGCTGGGCCCGGCGCCTGGGCAGCGAGGTCACGATCCTGTACCGGCGGAGCAGAGCGGAGCTCAAAGCGCGCGCCGAAGAGATCGAGCACGCCGAAGAGGAAGGGATCATTTTCGAATTCCTCGCCGCTCCGGTGGCGCTCTACGGCGACGAAAACGGCTTCGTGCGCGAGATGGAGTGCATCCGCATGGAGCTCGGCGAGCCGGACGAATCGGGCCGGCGCCGGCCGGTGCCCGTCGCGGGGTCGAACTACCGGATTTCCGCCGACACGGTGGTGGCGGCTATCGGCCAGGGGCCGAATCCCACGCTCCAGCGCGAAACGCCCCAACTGGTGACGCAACGCGGCAAGATCGTCATCGACACGCGCCGGCAGACGAGTCTAGATGGCGTCTACGCAGGCGGAGACGTCGTCCGGGGCGGTTCGACCGTCATCCTGGCGATGCAGGACGGCCGCGCCGCCGCCGAGGCGATCGACGCGGCCTTGCGCGACAAGTTCCCGGAGGCGTTCGAAAGGTCCGCGCCGCCCCCGCTCCCGGCGCCCCGGGAAGAGACAAGGTTCCGGATCCTGGCCCGGCGCCAGCTCTCCGCCGACATCGTGCTGCTGGAGGTGCACGCCCCTGAGATCGCGGCGCACTGGAGGCCGGGGCAGTTCGTCATTGTCCGCCCGACGCCGTCGAGCGAGCGCATTCCTCTGACGCTCGTCGACGGCGACCGCCGGCGCGGCTCGATCACGCTCATCGCGCAGGCCATCGGCAAGACGACGCGCGAAACCGCGGCGCTCGGCGAAGGCGACTGCCTCGCCGACTTGCTGGGCCCGCTCGGCAAGCCGGCGCACATCAGCCGGATCGGAACCGTGCTGTGCATCGGCGGCGGGGTCGGCGTGGCCGAACTGCTGCCGGTGGCGCGGGCGTTCCGCGAGGCGGGCAATCACGTGGTCGCCCTGTGCGGAGCGCGTTCGAAGGCCCACATCATCCTGGACGAGGAGCTCCGCGGGGCCGCTGACGAGGTGCACTGGTCCACCGACGACGGCTCCTACGGCTTCCACGGCAACGTGGTCCAACTGATGCGGGCCTGGCGGCAGAACCACGCGGACGCCGTAGGCGCGGCGCACGTGATCGGCCCGATCCCGATGATGCGATTCGCCGCCGCGCTGACCCAGGAGTGGGGCGTGCCTACTGTGGCCAGCCTCAACCCCATCATGGTCGACGGCACCGGCATGTGCGGTGGATGCCGCGTCACCGTCGGCGGCCAGGTGCGCTTCGCCTGCGTCGACGGGCCGGAGTTCGACGCGCACGAGGTCGACTTCGACGAGCTGGCGCGGCGCACCCGCGCTTACGCCGACCAGGAGCGGCTTGCGCTCGAGATCCACGAATGCCGCATCGGTTTAGGGCGTTAAGAGGGAGTGTTCCGGTCATGCCCCAGCGGGTGGGTGAGGGGCGCGCACACAGTGGGAATTTCGCCCCACCCGACGTGCCGGACGGTCGCCGTAAGAGATTGAAAACAGGCATAACCGGTTTGGCATACTGTGTGCACTAGTTAGGGCAACAAACAAGTCGTCATTGACTTAATAGCATCCCCGGCGGCGAGACCCAGCTCGCCGCTTGCCCCTCCGAACGGGCCTCGGCTTCCCCTCCCCGAGGCCCGTTGTCCTTTAAACTGGAAATATGTGGGCGGCTCTCCTCGCGCTGCTGCTTTATCCCCCGGCCGACTGGAGCGCGCAGGGTTTGAAAGCGCTCGAAGAGGGCCGCTGGGCCGAAGCCGCCGAAGCGTTCCAGAAAGCGGTCGCCGCCAATCCCGATAACTATTCCGCCCTGTTCAACCTCTCTTACGCCCAGGCGATGCTGGGCAAGCGCGAAGAGGCGATCGCGGGCTATGAGAAGGTCCTGACGCTCAAGCCGGGCCTCTACCAGGCGCAGCTCAACCTCGGGATCCTGTGGCTGGAAGCCAAACAACCGGCCAAGGCGCAACCGCTATTGAAAGCCGCCCTCGACCAGGAGCCGGAAAAGTTCCCGCCGAACTACTATCTGGCCGAGACGCTGTATGCTCTCGCCGACGACGCCGGGGCCGAACAGCGCTACCGCAAAGCTCTGGAACTCGATCCCAAGTCCGCTCTGGCCGCCCTCGGCCTCGGCCGCGCTTTGGCGAATCAGCGCAAGTACGACGAGGCGCTCGAGTGCTACCAGCGGGCCGGTCAGCTGGATCCGGCCTACCGCGACTATCTCATCGAGCTGGCCACGCGCATGGAAGAAAAAGGCGACTCCTTCCGGGCGATGGCGCTCTACCGGCAGTTCAGCGAGCGGCCCGAAGTGGCCGAGCGCCTGGGGAACCTGCTCGTGTCCGCCGGCCAGGTCGACGAGGCGATCCCGCATCTCGAAGCGGCCGTCAAAGCCTTGCCGACGGCCGCCAACCGCTTCCTGCTGGCCGCCGCGTACCTGAAGAACAAGCGCCTCCAGGAGGCCGCGCCGTTGCTCGAAGAGGCGGTGCGCGAAAGACCGGACAGCCTCGAGCTGCGGATGACCTACGGCCGGCTCCTGCGCGATCTCAGGAAATTCGCCGCGGCGGCGGAGCAATTTCGGGCCGCCGCCGGGCTGGATCCGAAGTCCAGGGAAGCCTGGAGCGAGTTGGCCGGAGCGCTGGTCCTGGCGGAGAATCACGACCAGGCGCTGGCCGCGCTCGAACATCTCCGAACGCTCGATCCGGAGAACGCCGGCCTGTATTTCCTTCGCGCGATCATCCTGGATAAGTCGAAGCAATACGAGCCGGCGCTGGCCAGCTACGAGAAGTTCCTGGCCCTCAGCAACGGCGCCCACCCCGACGAGGAGTTCAAAGCGCGCCAGCGCCTGAAGGTCATCCGGAGGGAGTTGAACCGGCGATGATCCGTTGGTCGGCGCCGCTGCCTCTGGCAGGACTCCTCCTGTTCGGCGCCGCGTGGTTCGAGGCGGACCTGGAAGCCGTTCGCGCCGAGCGCAAACTCGAGAAACGGGCCCGGCTGGCCCTGGAGAACGCCGATCGGATGGTGACCTCTGCCCGCGAGGCCTACCAGCAGGGAGACGGGGACGGCGTGCGTGCGGCGCTCGAGGAGGTCGCCGACTCGGTCGACCTTTGTTACGAGTCGCTGCGGGCGACAGGCAAGGACCCGCGGCGGAACTTCCGGCATTACAAACGCGCCGAGATCGACACGCGGCGGCTCCTGCGCCGGCTCGACAGCCTCCGCGACGAGATGAGCGTGCTCGACCGGGAGCTGATCGACGCCGTCATCGAGCAGGTGCGGCAAGTCAACCAGCGCCTGCTCCATGACATCATGGGAGGCAGGAAATGATCCGGGCATCCGTGACAGCCATGCTGCTATTGGGAGCCGCGCTCCCGCTGGCGGCCGACCGGGACTTCTTGACGACGGACGAGGCCGACCAGGTGCGCCTGGTGCAGGAGCCGAACGCCCGCCTCAAGCTCTACGCGCAGTTCGCCGCGCAGCGGATCGACATGATCGAGCACCTGCTCGCCCGGCAGCAGCCGGGCCGGACGAACCTGATTCACGAGGCGCTCGAGGACTACACGAAAATCATCGAGACCATCGATACGGTGGCCGACGACGCGCTGCTTCGCGGCGAGCGGATCGAGGAGGGAATCGCCGCCGTCGCCGAGGCTCAGGAGAAGTTTCTCGAAACGCTGCGAAAGCTCCGGCAGGCGCAGCCCCGGGATATGGCCCGCTTCCGCTTCGCCCTGGAGACCGCCATCGAGACCACCGAGGACAGCCTCGAGATCAACCGCGAGGACCTGCGTGAGCGCTCCGCCAACGTCGCCGAACGCGAAAAGCGCGAGCGGCGCCAGCTCGAAGAGCTGATGACGCCGGAGAACGTCCGCGAGCGCAAAGAGCAAGCCGAGCAGAGCCAAAAGAAGGAACAAGAGCAGAAACGCAAGGCGCCGACGCTGTACCGCAAGGACGAGAAGAAAACCGAAAAGCGGTGACGGCCGGACCGCGCCGGTCAGACCTCTTGCCCTATGGTGACGCCGGATTGCGAGGCGATAAACTGGTCGATCTTGCCGATCAGCATCTCGGCGCTCAGGTGCTCGAAGGCGGCAAGCAGCGTCCAGGAACACGCCAGCGAGAGGATGATGCTTCGGCCTCCGGCTTGAATGTATTCTTCGTGGCGTTCGGAGGCGAAGCGGCGGAGTTCCCGCTCGATGACGGGCGCGGGCGCAGCTCGCTCGAGCAGCGCGACGAAAGTCGGCCCGCTCCAGCGGAAGATCGGATCCGCTGCCGACAGGTGTTTGCGCAGCCGGGCCAGGAACGCGTTGAGCAGCTTGTCGCCGACGGCATAGCCGAAGCGGGCGTTGACCAGCGCCAGCCGGTCGAGCACGAATACGGCGACGTAGACGTGCGCGCCTTCGGCGCAGGCCGCCTCGAGCGCCCGCTCCGCCTCGGACCGAAACGGCAGCCCGGTGACCGGATCGACGAGGTTTTCCGGCCTGATCTGGCTCGAGACGCGACTGATTTCCGTCTTCAGCCGCGTGATCACCTGGGCGGATTCTTCTTTCTGGCGGCTCGCCTCGCGCTCGAGTTCACTGACGCATTCGGCCAGCTTGGCCCGGAGCAGGCGAATGTCCTCGATGCTGGAAGCGCGCTCGACCTGCTTGCCGATGTCGCGCAGATTCCCGATCGACCGCTCGTGGCCCGCCGCCAGCTTTTCGACCCCTTCGGTCAGCGTGCTGATCATCTGGCGCAGCTCGAGCAGTTGCGCGCGCATGGTGCGCCCGACGCGCCGGTTGTAGGCTTCCAGCGCCTTGATCGCCGCGCCGGCCGTCACCAGGATGTCGGGCCCTCCGCAGGCTGAGTCCAGGCGCGCCTCAAGTTGTTGCATTTCCGCCTGAAACCGCTCCAGGTCCCCCGGATCGAGCTCGACGGCGTGCAGGCGGATGGCCTGGAGCAGCAGGCGGTTCATCCGGAGCAGCGCCGTGGCCAGCTCGTCGTTGTTGGCTGCGTCCAGGTATCTGCGGATCGAAATCATCATGGCTTGCCGGCAGCCTCTTTCCTACTCCGGTCTGCGCCGGCGCGGCGCAGCGCGAGCATCGTTGTGGCGCACTCGCCAAGCAGCGGCTGGACCAGTTGCACCGTATCCTCGTCGTAACCACCGGGCCGGTTCGCCAATCCGATCATGCCGATCAGCTCGGTCCCGTGCTTTACGGGGATGCCCAAAAAGTGCCGGATCTCGGGATGACCGGGCGGGAAGCCGGCGGCGCGCGGATCCGTCTTGGGGTCGTTCGCGATCAGGATTTCGCCGGAAGCGAGTGCGGCGCCGAGCAGCGAGTTCGGATTCGAAAATCTCGTGCCGCGGCGGGCCACTCGGCTGTAGAGAGCTCCGGTTTCAGGGCCGTCGAGAAAGCAGGGCGAGAAGCTGCGCACGATCAAATAGGGCTCGCCCGCCGTGTCCCGGAACGCTTCGCCGACGAAGCCGAACTCGCTCCCGGTCATCCGGACCAGAGCCTCCAGGAGGGGTTCAAAGACGAGCTGGGCGCTCCCTCCGGCGATGAAAGCGGCCTGCGACCGCACCAGGGCAGCCAGCAGGTCCCGGTGACGCCGCAGCTCTTCGGCGGCGGCCTTCTGCCCCGTGATATCGGTTACCGTGCCCAGGAGCCCCTCGAACTCTCCGGCCGCCCCTTGCTGCGGGCATGCCGAGACGATCGCATAAAGCGGCGTAGCGTCTTTGCGGCGCAGCGCCAGCTCGACGCGCCGCTTTTCGCCACGCTTGAGTGCCTCGAGTTGCTGCGCGGCCAACGCCCGGAACTCCGGGGCGACGAAGTCGAGCACAGGGACGCCGATCACTTCCTCGCGCCGGTACCCCATCTGGGCGGCGAGCTGCTCATTGACGAAGGTCACGGCGTCGCGGCGGTCGCTCATCCAGACGCCCTCCTGCACCGATTCGACAACCCCCCGCCAGCGCGCTTCGCTGGCGGCCAGCGCGCGCTCAGCCGCCCGCCGTTCGGTCAAGTCCAGCATCAGCGCCATGGCGCCGATGACCTTGCCCTCGGCGTTGTAGAGCGGTGCGGTCGACAGGCTCAACGGAAACAGCGTCCCGTCTTTTCTGTGCCGCACGACTTCGACATCTCTCAGCGATTCTCCGGCGAGCGTTCGATCCTGGATCCGCAATGACCCCTCGCGTTCGCCGTCCGGCAGGAACAATAGCGGCCGGCCCAAAATTTCCGAAGCTTTCCAGCCGAACATCCGTTCGCAGGCCGGATTCCAGAGCATCAAGTTGCGATCGCGATCGATGGCGGCGATGCCGGCCGGAGAGGCTTCGATGATGGCGTCATTGAGGAAGTAGTACTCCTGAAGCCGGTCCTCGACCCGACAGCGGTGCGTGGCGTCGGAGAACAGAACCGCGACCTCTCCCGGGCGGATGCAGAACGCATGGATCTCGTAGATGCCGCCAAAACGGTCTTCGTAGTACTCAAAACGCGGCTGAAACCAGCTCTGGCCTGTCCTGGCCACCTGGCGGATCTTCTCCGGCGCCTCAGTGCGGGCCAGGGCCGGGAAGAGCTCTTCGATCGGCTTGCCGGTCATGCCGGAGTGGTCGAAGCCGAGGATCCGGTCGGCGGCCGGGTTGACGAACGTCAGAACGAGGCGGCCATCGGGTTCGAGCCGGTAGGTGTACATGCCCATCGGCAGCGAGGCCACGATCCGCGAATGCAGATCCTGGAGCTCCCGCAGCGCCCTCTCGGCCCGGCGGCGCCGCATCAGGTTGCGCCCGCTCCGCCGGAGCAAGACGACCGACATGATGGCGGTGGCGAGCGAAAGCCAGCCTGACACCTCGTGCGACGTCGCGAGGCAGACCGGCGGCGAACACACGATCGATACCCAAGCCAACGTTTCCGTCTCCGATAGGAAGGGTGGCGAACCAGAGCCTCAGAACCGTGTGCTCCTTCCTGATCTATCCCTCTTATCGACCGGCGCGGCGGGCCAGCAAGGAAACGGCCGCCGGATCCGGTGCTGCGCAATTTCACCCGACGGCGCGACTACACCCTCCCGGAACCTGCGAGCGGCCGGGGATCCTATAGAAAAATCGAGCGGTTCCGCTCCGAGCCGTCTGGCAACCAACGTGTTCGCCCACTCGGGGGCGATCCGCATGGAATGTCAAGGGGTTGAGCTCAGCTGCGACTGGGACGAGGAGGCCGGAGCGGCGCTCGCCTTCCTGACGGCGCAAGTCCGGGAGGCCCTCCCTCCGGGTTACTGCGTCCACGGCGAGCCGTTCTGCCTCAGTTGCGGCCTCGAGTGGCTGGTGGCCCGGTCGACGGCGCTGGGGGTGTGGGCCGCCGATCCGCCCGAAGACGAGAAAGCCTTTGCCGCGGCCCTCTGATCCGGGCGCCGGCCCCGCGCCGCGGCGGTCAGCGCCGGTAGACCAGCTTGCCGCCGAGCCAGGTCTGCTTGACCTGGATGTGCCGGATCTCGTCGACCGGGCAGGTGAGAATGTCCCGGTCGAGGACGACGAAATCGGCCAGCTTGCCGGACTCGAGCGACCCTTTTTCCTTTTCTTCGAAGGTCAGATAGGCGTTGTTGGCCGTGTAGAACCGGATGGCTTGCTCACGCGTGATGGCTTGCTCGGGATGGAGCGGCTCATCGAGCCACCGGGCGCGGCGTGTGAGCGCCACCCAGATGCCCAGGAACGGATTGTAGGGATTGATTGAGCGCAGGCTGCCGATCTTCTGCATGTGATCGGAACCGCCGCCGGCGACGGCGCCGAGTTCGAAAATCGTCCGGTAGGGCTGAAAATAGGCCAGACGCTCGTTGCCGAACTGCTTGAGGAGCGTCGCGGCGTCCAGCCAGAGCCAGGCCGGCTGCATGTTGGCGACCACGCCGAGTTCGGCCATCTTGCGCACCGCCTCCAGGCTCATGAAGTTCGAATGCGTGATGCAGGGCCGCTTGTCACGCACGGGAAAGTCGTTCCGGGCGATCCGCTCGCAGGCGTCCAGGAAGGCGTGGACGGCGCCGTCGCCGACCGAGTGGGCGGTGAACTGGAGGTCGTTGGCCAGCGCCTCGCGCATGATCCGGTAGAGCTTGTCCGGCTCGATGTAGAGCATGCCGCGGTAGTTGGGATCGTCGATCGCGTAGACCTTGCTGACGCCCCACGGCTGTCGCATGTAGGCGCTGCCGGTGAGCATGCCGCCGTCCAGGTAACTCTTGGCCCCGCGCAGCCAGAGCATGTTGTCGTAAGCATGAAGGGGCGAGCGGGCCGCCTGGCGCAGCCGCTCCTGAATCTTTTCTAAGGGCATTTGCGCGTCGACGCTGAGGGCCAGGAAGGTCCGGCAGGTGAGCTGGCTGCGCTGCTTGAGTTGGCGGTACAGTTCGACCTCCTGGTCGCTGGTGTCGCCGTCGACGATGCTGGTGATGCCCACCGAGTTGTAGTCGGCCAGCAGGGCCTTCAGGCGCGCCAGGTAGTCTTCGGTGGTCGGCTGCCTGCCGCTCGGGCGGTATTTGATGAACCGCGAAGCGCTGCGCACGATCCCGGTCGGCTCGCCCGTCTTCGGATCGCGCTCGATCCGGCCCGGCTGGCCGTCGGTGATCTTGAAGTTCCGGTCGATGCCGCTGAGCTTCAGAGCGAGCGAATTCAGCGACGCGTCCGGGCCGGTACGGAACACGACGGGGTGTCTCGGAGCCACCCGGTCGAGTTCCTCGCGTGTGGGATAGCGTTGCTCTTTCAGCCGCGTGATAAACACCTGCGAGACGCTGATCCATTCTCCGGGCGGCAGGGCGTCGGCCCGGGACTTGATGTAAGCCAGTACGTCGGCGATCGTCTCCATGTCCGGCACCGGGTGGTCGAATTCGTACATGGCGGCGCCCACCGGGTGGGTGTGCGAGTCGATCAGACCGGGCAGGACCGTCTTACCGCCCAGATCCACCCGCTGGGTCTCGGGGCCGGCCAGCGCCAGAATCTCCGCGTCCGAACCCACGGCCAGGATCCGGTCGCCTTTCACCGCCAGAGCCTCGGCGATCCGAAACTGCGGGTCGACAGTGACGATTTTGCCGTGATAGGCCACCAGGTCGGCGCGCGGCCGCGGCCGGCAAGCCTGTGCAACCAAGGCCAGAACGATTGAGAAGATGACTGCGGTTCGGAATGCCATCTCGACCCGACAGCTTAGCATGCCGTCCTCACACGGGAGGCGCCCGGGGTTGTGTTGCGCGCCGCGAGCGGCTACGCGAAGATCTCCCCGGCCACCAGCCTCAGGCCGAGCTCGGGAATCTCGAGGGCCTCCAGGTTCTCGCCGGGCGCCTCAACGGAAGACGATCAGATCCCGTACGACGATGTCTCGTCCCTTGGAGGCCCCGGCTTCAAACGGCTCTCCCCGGACGACCAGCCGGACGGTGTGTGGGCCGGCCGGCAGCTTGAAGCGGTGAAACAGGCTCTCGTTGCCGCGCTCCTGTTCTTCGTAGGCGTCGATGGTCTCCGGGGGGCCGCCGTCGAGCGAAACGTCGGCCTTGCCGCCGCTGGGCAGATAGGCGCCCGTCAGGATGAATCCAGTGCCTTCGAACGTCACCTCAACCTCGGCGCCTTTGGCGGAGGCCCGCCGGGCCGTCGCTTTGGCGTAATCGCTCCAGGCCCCCTTCCAGCTGAACCGCGCATCGTTCGGCGCGATGCGTTCTGCCGGCTCGCCGTAGTCGTCCCAGATTTCGAGCGCCGGCGGCGCCGCCTGCTCGACATCGATGACGAGCTTGTCGCCCAGAA
>JBBIMZ010000046.1:0-12661 GCA_037444135.1 Solibacteraceae bacterium | reverse complement strand
GATCCTCGAGCTTGGTGGGATTCAGGCCGCCAACAGCTATGTGAAGATCAACCTCAGTCTGTTTGGGCTGTACCCCAAGGAGCACTGCCCGTCGGTTCCGCCGGAGATGCTGCTGCTGCCGTGGAACTTCATCTACCAGATGTCATCGTGGACCCGGGCGATCGTCATTCCACTGTCCATCGTCCAGGCGCTCAACCACCCCCGGCCGCTGCCTGCGGGATTCTCCCTCGACGAGCTGTTCCTGCCCGGCAAGCCCCTGGGATTCCCCCGCGACGCGCGCCTCGTGAGCTGGAGGAACTTCTTCCTGACGGTGGACCGGCTGCTGAAGCTGTGGGAGCGCTACGGTTCGCGGGCGATCCGGAAGCTGGCCATAGCGCGGGCCGAGAAGTGGATGCTGGAGCGGACGCGGTACTCCGACGGGTTGGGCGCCATCTATCCGCCGATGATGTACGCGGTGATGGCGCTGGATCTGCTCGGTTACGGCCGCAACCATCCGGACCGCCAGGAGGCCGAACGCCAGTTTTACGGACTGATCGTCGACGACGGCGAGCGCTTCTTTTTCCAGCCCTGCTTCTCGCCGGTGTGGGACACCGCGATCGCGGCCTTCGCCATTGCTGAGGCCGGGACCGTTCCGGCGGAGGCTCTCACCAAGACGGCGGACTGGCTGCTGTCGAAAGAGGTCCGCCGCAAAGGGGATTGGGCTGTCAAGCGCCCGCAGGTCGAGCCGAGCGGGTGGTATTTCGAGTTCGCCAACGAGTTCTATCCCGACATCGACGACACGGCGATGGTCTTGCTGGCTCTCCGGCACGCTCGGGCCTCGGACCCGGCGGCACAGGAGGCCGCCCGGCGCCGGGCTCTGCGCTGGCTCTTGGCGATGCAATCGCGCGACGGGGGCTGGGCGGCCTTCGACGTCGACAACAACTGGGAGGCGCTGGCCTGCGTTCCCTTCGCCGATCACAACGCGATGCTCGATCCCACCTGCCCGGACATCACGGGCCGGGTGCTGGAAGCTCTGTGCGCTCATGGATTCACGGGCGAGCATCCGGCGGTTCGTGCGGGAGTGGAATATCTGCTGCGGGCGCAGGAGCCGGGCGGGGCGTGGTATGGCCGCTGGGGAGTGGACTACATCTACGGAACCTTCCTGGCGTTGCGGGGGCTCCGGGCCGCCGGATACCCAGCCAGCGCGCCCGCCGTCGTGCGTGCCGCCGAGTGGCTGCGTTCGGTGCAGAACCGCGACGGCGGATGGGGTGAGAGTTGCGCCAGCTACGACCGCGGGGCGTTTGTGGCGGCGCCCAGCACTCCGTCGCAAACGGCCTGGGCGGTGCTCGGCCTGCTGGCCGCCGGCGACGCCACCGGCGAAGCCGTCGAGCGGGGCATCGCTCATCTGGTCGAGAGCCAGGGCGAGGATGGCACCTGGGACGAGAAGCTGGCCACCGGCACGGGCTTCCCGAGGGTCTTCTACCTGGTGTATCACCTGTACCGGGATTCCTTCCCCTTGCTGGCGCTTGCCAGTTTCGTCCGCAGGCGAGAGTTGGCGCGAGGAGCGGCGGCATGAGGTTTCCGCTTTCCATGACAGCCGGCATGGCCGGCTATATCGCCAGGAACAAGCTCCGGCCGCGTCCGGAATGGCAGGTGCGGGCGGCGCCGCAGCACGATGAGACGAATCCCTTCCGGATCCTGCACTCGCGCCCGACGCGTCCAAGCCGGCCGCATCCGATGATCGACAGGAAATTTCCGCTCGTGCTGATGCTCGAGCCGCTGCACGCCTGCAATCTCACTTGCACCGGCTGCGGCCGCATCCGCGAGTACGAGGCGACCATCACGGAAAAGCTCACCGTCGAGCAGTGCCTTCACGCGGTCGACGAGTGCGGCGCCCCGATCGTGTCGATCTGCGGCGGCGAGCCGATGCTCTATCCGGAGCTGGCGCGCCTGGTGCGCGAGATCCTGGCCCGGCGCAAACACATCTACTTGTGCACCAACGGGATGTTCATTCGCAGGAGGCTCTCCGAGTACACGCCGAACGAACGGTTCTTTTTCAACGTCCACCTGGACGGCTTGGAGAAGACGCACGATGCGATCGTCGAACGTCCCGGCGTGTTTCGCGAAGCGATCGAAGGGATCCGGGCGGCCAAAGCGGCGGGTTTCAAGGTGTGCACGAACACCACGGTCTACCAGCAGACGGATATGGACGAGATCGCCGAGCTGTTCGAGTTTCTGAAGCAGTTCGGCGTCGACGGGCACATGCTCTCGCCCGCTTACGGCTACGCCGCCGTCAACGATCGCGAGATCTTCATGACGCGGGAGGCGATTCATGAGAAGTTCCGGCACATCGATGAACTGGCGCGTCGTTTTCCGCTGAACACGACGCCGGTCTATCAGGATTTCCTCAAGGGCGAGCGCGACCTGCCCTGCACGGCCTGGGGCAATCCGACCTACAACGTGAAAGGCTGGAAGGGGCCGTGCTATCTGATTACGGACGCCCATTACCAGACCTTCGAGGAATTGATGACCAAGACGGCATGGGAGCGCTACGGCGCGGGGAACGATCCCCGGTGCGAGCATTGCATGGTGCACTGCGGCTATGAGCCGTCGGCGGCGTTGGGGATCAACGGGAAGTTCACAGACAATTTTCGGCTGCTCGGCTGGGCCCTGCGCTGAAGGCGGTCTGCCGGACCACGCGGGACGGTCGGGTCCAGGGTGAGGAAATACGGCGTGTGAAGCCGGCACTGGTGACAGGCGCGACGGGGTTTGTCGGCTGGCACGTCGCCCGGCGGTTGCTCGAGAAAGGCGAGGCGGTGCGGGTGCTGGTTCGAGACCCAGGCCGGTTGCGCGAACTGGAGGGAGTACAGGTTGTTGTCGGCGATTTGCGGGAACCGGAATCGCTCCGGCGAGCCGTGGCCGGCTGCGCCGTCGTCTATCACGTGGCGGCGGACTACCGGCTGTGGGCGCGCCGGCCGGAGCAGATGTACCGGTCCAACGTCGAAGGCACCCGCAACGTGCTGGCTGCCGCCGGAGAGGCGGGCGTCGAGCGCATCGTCTACACCAGTACGGTCGGTTGCGTGGGCGTTCCGGCGGCCGGCGTCGGAAACGAGCAGACGCCCGTCGGTCTGAAGGATATGGTGGGACACTACAAGCGGTCAAAGTTCCTCGCCGAGCAAGCGGCGATCGAGTTCGCCGCCCGGGGACTGCCGGTAGTGATCGTCAACCCGACCGCTCCGGTGGGCGACCATGATTTCAAGCCGACGCCCACCGGCAAGACCATTGTGGACTTTCTGCGCGGGCGTATGCGGGCCTATCTGGACACGGGCTTGAATCTGGTGGATGTGCGCGATGTCGCCGAGGGACACTGGCTGGCCTGTCAGCGCGGCAGGCCCGGCGAGCGGTACATCCTCGGGTGTAGCAATCTGACGTTGGAGCAGATCTTCGACCGGCTTGAGGCGATCAGCGGCGTGGCGGCGCCCAGGCGCGAGATCCCGTATGCGGCGGCCCTCGCCGCCGGCCTGCTTTCGACGGGATGGGCCCTGGTGGCGGGCGGTGAGCCGCTGGCGCCGCTGGACGGGGTGCGCATGGCGCGCAAGAAGATGTTCGTTTCTCACGCCAAGGCGGCGGCCGAGCTCGGCTATGCTCCGGCGGGGGTCGAAGGCGCTCTGGGCCGCGCCGTCGCCTGGTTCCGGGCGAACGGCTATTGCTGAAGTGGGTAGTGTAGTGCTGGTAGCGGCGCAAAGACGGGAACTGGCGGGATTCCGGCGGCGTCTACGAGACGCCGAGCGGCTGGACTGGCCGCTCGACTGCGCTTTGGCCGGCCGGCTCGGTGGCGACCGGTTTGTGCTGGTGGCAAACGGCGCCGGAGCGCGCCTGGCGGCGGAGGCGCTGGCGGAGGCGCGGTCTCGCACTACCGTCGGCGTCGTGGTGAGCGCGGGCTTCTGCGGTGCCCTGGATCCGGCTCTCGGTCCCGGCGCCATCTTCGTCGCCTCGCAGGTTTGCGCGGCCGGCGGCGGACCCTGCTACCCGGCGCGACTGCCGCGCACCAGCCGGGCGCACGCCGTCGGAACCCTGCTTTCGGCGGACTGGATCGTTCAATCCAGGCAGGAGAAGCGGCAACTGCGAGAGAGCGGCGGTGACGCGGTGGACATGGAAGCCGCCGGCGTGGCGGAGTGTGCCGCCGCCTGGGGTTTGCCGTTTTACTGCGTACGCGCCGTCACCGATACGGCGGAGGAGAGTTTCCGCTGCGACATTAATGCCGCCCGGCTGCCAGACGGCCGGGTGAGCGACTGGAAACTGGTTCGGGACGCCTTCCGGCACCCGGCCGAACGCTTGCCGGAGTTGTGGCGGTTGTGGCGGCGCGCCGGACAAGCTGCCGAGACACTGGGGGAGTTCCTTGCGGGTTGCCGGTTCTAGCATCGCGGCGGCGACGATGAAGGCTGCGGTCTACCGCGGCCGGGGCCGGGTGTCGGTGGAAGCGATACCGATTCCCGAGATCGGCCCCGGAGAACTGCTCGTCCGCGTCGAGTGCTGCGGCATCTGCCACACCGATCTGAAAAAAATCGAGCACGACCTGCTGGCGCCGCCGCGGATCTACGGCCACGAAATCGCCGGCGTCGTCGAAGAAGCCGGCGCCGGGGTGCGCGGCCTGGCCCCGGGCGACCGCGTCGTGGTCTTCCACCATGTTCCATGTCTGGAATGCTTTTACTGCCGGAGGAATTTGTACGCGCAGTGCGAAACCTATCAGCGCGTCGGCGTGACGGCCGGCTTTGAGCCGGCCGGCGGCGGCTTTGCCCAGTATGTCCGGGTGATGGACTGGATCGTGCAGCGCGGCGTCGAGAAGATTCCCGACGGTGTCTCGTTCGAGCGGGCCTGCCTGGTCGAACCGGTCAACACCTGTCTGAAAGCCGTGGTTCAGGCCGATCCGCAACCGGACGAGCTCGTGGCGATTTTGGGGCAAGGCCCGATCGGGCTGCTGTTCACGATGCTGGTGCGGCGGCGCGGCGCCCGCATCGTGGCAACCGACGCGATTCGGCGGCGGCGTGAGCTGGCCTTGCGTTTCGGCGCCGAATCCGCCTGGGATCCGTTCAGTATAGACTTAGAGTCCGAGATCCGCAAGCTGAGCGGCGGGCGGGGAGCAGATCTGGTGATTGTGGCGGCTTCGGCGCCGGGCATTGTCGAGCAGGCGGTGCGCTGCTCGCGTCCCGGCAGCCGTATCCTCCTGTTCTCCCAGACGTCGGAGAAGGAACGGATCGAAGTCTCCGGCGCCGCCATCTGTAAGGAAGAGAGAGTGTTGTTCGGCTGCTACAGCGCTTCGATCCGGTTGCAGCGCGAGGCGGCCGAACTGGTGTTCAACGGGCTCATCCCCGTTGAAGAACTGATAACCCATCGGTTGCCGCTGGATGGAATCGGCCGGGGCATGGACCTGGCGTTGCATCCGGACGGCGAATCGTTGAAAATCGTTGTTCTGCCACAGAGGATGTCATAAGTGACTACAAACATGATGGCGGCCGTGCTCTACGGTAAGGAACACCTCCGCATAGAGCAAGTGGCTGTTCCGGAAATTCAGGAAGGTGATCTTCTGGTGCGAGTCAGAGCGGCTCTGACCTGCGGCACGGACGTCAAGGTGTTCCGGCGAGGCTATCATGCCCGGATGATTGTGCCGCCGGCGCTGTTCGGTCACGAGCTCGCCGGCGATGTCGTCGAAGTAGGGAGCGCGGTCACCCGCTTTCGAGCCGGCCAGCGGGTGGTGGCGGCCAACTCGGCGCCTTGCGGGATCTGCTACTACTGCCGGCGAGGCGCCGAGAACCTGTGCGAGGATCTGCTGTTCAACAACGGCGCCTACGCCGAATACATCCGCATCCCCGCGCGAATCGTCGAGAAGAACACCTACGAGATCCCGGCTCACGTCAGCTACCAGGACGCCGCGCTCGTCGAGCCGCTGGCGTGCGTGTTGCGCGGCCTGGAGGAGACCGGCGTGGAGGCCGGCGACAGCGTCGTCGTCGTCGGACTCGGTCCCATCGGTCTGATGTTCGTCCGGCTGGCCCACGTGCGGGGAGCGAGGGTGATCGCCATCGGGCGCCGCCAGACACAACTGGATCGTGCCGCCCGGATGGGGGCCCAGGAGTTCCTCATCGCCGACGAACGGATCGATCTGGAGCGGGCAGTTCGTGGTTTGACGGAAGGGCGCGGGGCCGATCGAGTCATCGAAGCCGTCGGCGTTCCCGAGGCTTGGGAGACGGCGGTCAAGCTGGTGCGCCGCGGCGGTGTGGTGAACTTTTTCGGGGGCTGTCCTAACGGGAGCCGGATCTCGCTGGACACTTCGTTGCTGCACTACTCCGAGATCACCTGCAAAGCCAGCTTCCACCATACGCCGCTTCACATCGCCCGAGCGCTCGAGTCGGTCTCTCGGGGAGAGATTACCGCCCAGGATTTCGTCAACGGGGTCGAACCGCTCCAGAATTTGCTCGAGGTGATGCAGCACCTGATGAGCCACAACGGTCACATGAAGACCGCCATCATTCCTTAGCAGGCGGTGCGCTCCGGCGGCAAGGCCTTGAACGGCGCCTTCTTGCTCCCCAAACAGTACCTGGATTGTCCGGATCTGGCCCTCCGGAGCTTCAGCCGTCGGGAGTCGTGCCGGTACACGCGCTGGCTGGCGCGCCGTCATTACGAAAACTTCCATGTCGTCAGCTTCCTGCTTCCCCGCCGGCTCCGCCAGGACTTCTACAACGTGTATGCTTTCTGCCGCTGGGCTGACGACCTGGGCGACGAGATCGGCGATCCGGCGCGAAGCCTCGAGCTGCTCGCCTGGTGGCGGCGCCAGCTCGACGAGCTCTACGAGGGCCGGGCGCGACACCCGGTCTTTGTCGCGCTTCAGGAGACGGTCGAGCGGCGCCGATTGCCCAAGGAGCCTTTCGCGGAGTTGATCGAGGCATTCGTCAGGGATCAGACGGTCACGCGCTATGAGACCTTCGACGAACTGCTCGACTACTGCCGCTATTCGGCGAATCCGGTGGGCCGGCTGGTGCTTGCCCTGTGCGGCTATTCGGACCCGGAGCGGCTGCGCCTTTCCGACGCCACCTGTACGGGCTTGCAATTGGCCAACTTCTGGCAGGACATAGCGGTGGACTGGTCCAAAAACCGGGTCTATCTGCCGCTGGAGCTGCTTCGCCGACACGGCTCCGGCGTCGAGGAGATCGCTCAGCGCCGGGCGAGCGCGCAGTTTCGCGCGGCGATGCGCGAAGCCGTCGGCGTGGCCGAGGCGTTCTTCCGCCAGGGCCTGCCGCTCGCGGGTCTGGTCGACCGGCGCCTGGCATTGGATATCGATCTGTTTAGCCGCGGCGGCCTGCTCGTGCTCGAGAAGATCCGGCGCCGGGATTACGACGTGCTTTCCGGGCGGCCCGCAATCGGCAAGTGGGAGCGGCTGGGCCTTTTGGCCGGGGGGCTGCTCCGGCTGGCCCGGCGAACGGCTCCATGAGCCCGAGCGTCGAAGCGTCTTACGCCTACTGCCGCCGTCTGGCGCGGCGGCGGGCCAAGAACTTCTACTACGCCTTCCTGTTGCTCGACGGCCTGCGGCGGGACGCCATGTGCGCCCTGTACGCGTTCAACCGCCAGTGCGATGACATCAGCGACGAACCGGAGCGTTTCGGGCATTGCTCGCCGCGCCAGGCGCTGGAGGCCTGGCGGGAGGAGCTCAAGGAGGCGCTCGCCGGCGACCCGCCCGGGCATCCGGTCTGGCCCGCTTTTCGGGACACCGTGCTCCGGTTCGAGATTCCGCATCGCTACTTTTTTGACATGATCGAAGGGGTGATGTCGGACCTGGAGCCCCGCCGGATCCACACCTTTGCGGGACTCTACCGCTACTGCTACCAGGTGGCGGCGGCGGTCGGCTTGTCGGTGCTGTACGTGTTCGGCTTTGAATCCCCCGAAGCGCCCGCGCTGGCCGAAAAGTGCGGCATCGCCTTCCAGCTCACCAACATCTTGCGCGACGTGCAGGAGGACGCCGCCCGCGGGCGCGTTTACCTTCCCGAAGAAGACCTGGAGCGGTTCGGAGTCGACCCCGGCCAGCTCCGGCAGGGCCCGATGACGGAGCCGTTGCGGCGCCTGCTCCGCTTCGAGGGCGCGCGGGCGCGTCGCTATTACGCCGATTCGTCCCGTCTGGTCGACTTGGTCGAGCCGCGCAGCCGGGCGTCGCTGTGGGCGCTGATCCGCATCTACACCTGCCTGCTCGACCGGATCGAAGAGGCCGACTTCGACGTCTTCAGCCGCCGGCGGCGCGTGCCGCTCTGGGAAAAGTGCGCCATCCTGCTTCAGGCGATGGCCCGTTGAGGGAACGATGCGCGACGGCTTCCGGATCTGGGACACCCACACGCATGTCGGCGCGGCTCGCCATAGCGGCCGCCGCTGGTCCGCCGACGAGCTGCTGCGTTCGATGGACCGTTGCGGCGCCGACCGCGCGGTGGCGATCCCCTTTCCCGTCGTCGACGACCACCGGGCGGCGCACGAGGAGATCGCCCGGGCCGTCGCCGGGCATCCGGACCGCCTCACGGGTTCGGCCTGCCTTCCCCCGTTCCTGGCCGAGCGCGATTTCCGCGACGAAGTACGCCGCTGCGCCGAGCAGTTCGGCTTCCGCGCCCTCAAGCTCCAGCCGCAATATCACGGCCTGAACCCCATCTCGCCGCGGAGCGATTTTTTCTTCGAGACCGCCCGTGAGAACGGTCTCGCCGTGATCTGCCACACGGGCGCCGGGGCGCCGTTTGCGCTTCCCGCGCTGTTCATTCTGCCCGCCCGGAAATTCCCGGACCTACCCTTCGTACTCGGCCATGCGGGCGGCGGCCTGTACGCGGCTGAGGCGATCGTCGCGGCGCTCGTCTGCCCGAACGTCTATCTGGAGCTGTCGAGCCTGATGCCGCACCAGGTCCTCGACGTGCTCGCGCAGGTTCCCTCCAGCCGCCTGATGATCGGCTCGGACCTGCCGGAGAACGCCGAAACGGAGATTCGCAAGATCCTGGAACTCGACATTCCCGTCGAGGCCAGGCGCGACATCCTGTGGAACACCGCCAGCCGCGTCTTCGCGAGCTGATCAGCGGCGAGGATCCCCGGAGTGGTGTTCCAGAAACGCCCGGTCGATCGGCTTGCGCCCCTTGAACCCCTCGTCCACCTCGTGCCAGAAGGCGATCTCCGGCTCGCCCAGCCGCCAGCACAAGCAAACTTCCTTGCCGCGATAGAGCGTGGGGAAGTCCAGCAGGCCGAGGTCGAGATCTTTCACCTGACAGCCGTACTCCTGGATGCCGTCGATCACCTCTTTGAGACGGCGCGCCAGGGCGTCCCGGCGGCCGCGCAGGGAAAGAAACTTCCGCTGATCGACGATCGCGCCGCCGGCCAGATACAGATGTTTGGAATAGCCGGCCAAGCCCGTGCCGGCCGCGTCGAGCTCTTTCTTGATCCGGAGCGCCTGCCGAACCTCCTTCTCGATCACCGGCAGCAGATCCTGAGCCTCGCGCAGGCTGAAATAGCGTGGCATCGCCCCGTATTTTTTCGAAACAGCGGCCCGTGAGCCGGCCGCCGCTTCTTCTCGTGAGTATACCAGCCGGACGTGCCGGCGGCCCGATTCAGCGATGCTGGGCGTCACCGGCGGCGAAAGGGTTGAAGTTGGTCGAGTAGTCGAACACGTCGACCCCTTCTTTGCGTTTCAGCAAGTTCACCACGGCGTAGGTCAGAGGCGTGGCGGCGGCTTCGTACAGCACCTTGCCGAGGTAGCCCGACACGATCAGCGTGGCGATCAGCGAGGCGCTGAGGCTGCCGCCGAAGGCGAGGATCATGACGACCGTCGTATCCACCGCCTGCCCGATGGCCGTCGAACCGATCGTGCGCACCCACAAGTGGCGGCCGCGCGTGAGCAGCTTGAGTTTGGCCATCACCAAGGCGTTCGAAAACTCTCCCGCCCAGTAAGCCATGAGACTGGCGACGACCATGCGCGGAACGAAGTGGAACACGGTGGCGAAGGCTTCCTGGTTGGGCCAGTCCGGCGCGGGCGGCAGGGCCACGGTGATCATCCCCATGATCGACAACAGGGCCGAGGCGAAAAAGCCCGTCCAGATGGCCCGGCGCGAGGCGGCGTAGCCGTAGACTTCCGTGAAGATGTCCCCGAAGATGTAAGTGATGGGAAAGAGCAACTGCGCGCCGCTGATCCGGAACGGCCCGATCGCGACGATCTTCGGCCCGACCAGGTTCGAGATCATCAGGACGACGACGAAGACGTGAATCAGGGGATCAAGGTACCGGAAGCGGTGGTGCGTCATGCTGGCGACAGATATATTTAGATCGCCGGCGGGCGGAGGAAGACGCAATGAATCGGCGCCCCTGTCCCGATCCCGCTCCGGGCGACCGCTTTCGCCGTCGGCAGGAACTCCTCCGGATCCTCCCGGCGGAAAGCGTCGCCCGGATGCGCAGCCGGCGCTTCGATGCCCGGTAGGAGAACAGGTTCGCTTGCGCCGGCTGCGTCAAGGATCAGCGCATGGTGCCTCGATGCTGCCTTGTTCAGCAAATCACGTACCAATTGCCGACGGCGCCGCCACCGACCGCTAACCCGTTGTCGCTAAAGACAGGACGCGCGCGTGCAGAGCCTCCGCCCTCACGGAACTCCGCGCCGGAACTTATCCAAAAAGATAAGCCGCTTATCCAAGAGTGCAAGCGCTTGAGCGCCGGCCGAGCCCGGCGCTAAGATTGGGCCAGAAGTGGAGGTCGACATGCCGGTTCAGAAGTTGCGCGAGTTCCTCGACACGAATGGCGTCAAGTACGTCACGATCACTCATTCGGTGGCTTACACCGCTCAAGAGATCGCCGCCAGCGCTCACATCCGCGGCAAGGAGCTGGCCAAGACGGTCATGGTGATGCTCGACGGCGAGCTCGCCATGGCGGTGTTGCCGGCTTCGCGGCAACTCGACCTGGACCGACTCAAGCAGGTAGCCGGGGCCGGTTCCGTGCGGCTGGCGACGGAGGCGGAATTCAAAGACCGGTTTCCCGGCTGCGAGACCGGGGCCATGCCGCCGTTCGGCAATCTCTATGGGATGAGAGTCTTCGCCGATGAGGCGCTTGCTGAAGACCAGGAGATCGCCTTCAACGCCGGCACCCACAGCGAGCTGATCCGGCTGGCTTGGGCCGACTACCAGCGGCTGGCGTCGCCGGTGATCGCCCGCCTGGCCAAGGGCCGCTGACCCTTACGGAGGGCGGCCGGCGAGGCTGTAGACGAGTGCGGCCAGCACGAGCGCCGTCAGCGCCACAAAGACGCGGTCGCGCTCGAGCGCGAAGGCCGCTGCCGAGAAGACCACTCGCGCTACGGGCGTGGCGATCAGAATCAGCAGTCCGAGCTGAATTAAGGCGCGCGCATCGAGCGCCGCCGCGCCGTGGAGGACGCCCCAAACGCTCCGAAGCTCCGCCGGCTCGCCGACGAAGACCCGGTAGTGCGGCGGGTCGCCGCCGTGCCGGAGCAAGTCCAGCGTCAGGCCGCCGATGGCAACCACTGCCGAGAGGGTGACCCCGGCGCGAAGCAGGCGGCTGACCGCTGCCGGGAAAGCGCCGCTCGTTGAATCCACTCCCCTTTGACCCATTTCAGATGCCTCCCGTCAGCCCGTGATAGATCATCTCGACGGCGAGCGCGGCGACGACGAAACCGAAAAGTTTGCGCAACCAGGCCGCGCTCGAAACAGCTAGAACCTTGGCGCCGGCGAGCGCTCCGAGGAGCACGCCGAGCATCACGGGCGCGGCCAGCTCCGGGTCGATGTAGCCACGGTTCAGGTACACTCCGGCGCTGGCGGCGGCCGTCACCCCGATCATGAAGTTGCTGGTGGTGGTGGAGACCTTGAACGGGATTCGCATGGCGCGATCCATCGACAGCACTTTGACGGCGCCCGAGCCGATCCCGAGCAGTCCGGACAGAGCGCCGGCGACGAACATCAGTCCGAAGCCGGCAGGAACGCCACGGACGGAGTAGCGGCGGGGGCCCTCTGGAGTCGGATACACGCCATCGAGGCGCAGCCGTCCCGCCAGCCGGTTCGGCGGCGCCGGCGCTTCAGGCCGCGGTGGCCGGCCGGCCAGCCAGGCTGAGCTCAGCAGAACGATTCCGAAAATGACCGCCAGCGCTCCGGTGGGGATGCGCCCGGCCAGCATCGCGCCGGCGATCGCTCCGAAACTGGTGGCCACTTCGAGGAACATCCCGATGCGAACGTTGGTGAAGCCTTCTTTGAAATAGGCGGAGGCGGCGCCCGAGGAGGTGGCGATCACGGAAACGAGCGAGGCGCCGACGGCGTAATGAATGTCCACTCCGAGGCCGAGCGTGAGAAACGGAACGATGACAACTCCGCCGCCGAGGCCGGTAAGGGCGCCTAACACGCCGGCTGCGACCGAACCAGCGCAGACGACCGCAGTGAAGATCCACGTGTTCATGGGACAGGGGCCGCCTCCGTGGGCGAAGCGGCCCGCTTGCTCGATTGTGGCGCGCGTCCGGCCGAATGGGCGTTAACCGCCGGCCTGCGGGCCGAGGTCATCGGCCAAGCGGCGCTCCCGCCGGCGAAGTCTGGCGAGCTGGTCGAATTCGCCGATCGTGCGGGAGAGGCGCATGCTCTCCTGGTCGAGATTGGCCGCGTATCGGCGGTAGGACTCGGCGAAGAAGCGGCTC
>JBBIMZ010000045.1:0-12674 GCA_037444135.1 Solibacteraceae bacterium | reverse complement strand
CGATCAACCCGAAGGGTACACGCCCGGCCGCGCGACGTATTATGCGTCGGTCTGTGCGGGATGCGAGGCGGCTTGCGGATTGCTGGTGAAGACCCGCGACGGGCGCCCGCTCAAGCTCGAGGGCAACCCCGGCCATCCGGTCTCGCGCGGCGGCTTGTGCGCCGCCGGCCAGGCCTCGATTCTGAGCCTCTACGACAGCCTACGCCCGGCGGCGCCCCGGGCCGGCGGCAAGCCCGCCACCCGGGAGGAGGTGGACCGAGCCGCCGCCGGCAAGCTGGCGGAAATTCGCCGGAGCGGGGGCGCCGTCCGCTTCCTGACTCGTACGGTGAACAGCCCGACGCTGTCGCGCCTGATTTCCGGATTCCTCGCCACCTTCCCCGACGGCCGCCAGGTCGCCTGCGATCCGCTCTCGCAATCAGCGATCGCCGCCGCGCATTTGGAAACCCACGGCGCGCGAGTGATCCCAGGCTACCGGTTCGACCGCGCCGGGGTGATCGTCAGCGTGGACGCCGACTTCCTGGGCACGTGGCTTTCGCCGGTCGAATTCACCGCCGCCTACAGCCGGCGGAGAAAGCCGGAATCCGGCGAGCTCTCCTACCACGTCCAGTTCGAAGCGCGCATGTCGCTCACCGGCACGAAGGCCGACCGGCGCGTGCGGGTGGCGCCTTCGGAGATGATTGCCGTCCTGGAGGGCCTCGCGGCGCGTATCGAGCGGCTCGCGGGAGCTGCTCCGCGGCTGGAGGCGTCGCCGGCGCCCGGCCTCGACGACGTCGCCCGCCGCCTGTGGGAGGCCCGCGGCCGGAGCTTGGTGGTCTGCGGTCTGAACGACGTCACGGCTCAGGTCCTCACCAATTACCTGAACCACCTGCTCGGCAACTACGGCGCGACGCTCGATCTGGAGCGCCATTCGCGCCGGCAACTCGGCGACGACAGGGATCTCGAGTCGCTCCTCGAAGAAATTGAAGCCGGCCGCGTCCAGGCATTGCTGGTCCACCAAACCAACCCCGTGGCGGAGCTTCCCGGCGGCCGCCGCCTGGCAGAAGCTTTGGCGCGGATCCCTCTGGTGATCAGCTTCGGCCCGCGCCTTGACGAGACGGCGGAACTGGCCCATTTGCTGTGCCCTGACAGCGATCCGCTCGAATCCTGGGGAGACGCCGAGCCGGCAAGCGGCGTCGTCAGCGTACGCCAGCCGGCGATCCGGCGTCTCGGCGACACTCGACCGCTGATCGAGACGCTGGCCCGCTGGAGCGGCAAGCCGGCCTCGGACTACGAGTTGGTGCGAGAGACTTGGATGTCGGAGATTTACCCGCGGCGCCTGACCGACCAGCCGTTCGAGACCTTCTGGCAGCGCAGCCTGGCTGCGGGATTCTGTGAGGTCCGGCCGCAGGCGCCGCGAGTCGGGCCGTTCCGAATCGAAGCCGTCAAAGCGCCCCCACGGCGAACCGCCCCGGCGGGCCTGCAACTGGTTCTCTACGCCAAACCGGCGCTTCTGGACGGCCGGCACGCTTATAATCCGTGGCTTCAGGAGCTGCCCGATCCGGTCACGAAGGCGGTTTGGGACAACTACGCCTGTGTTTCTCCAGCCCTGGCCCGGCGGCTGGGGATCCGCGACGGCGACGTCGTCCGCCTGGAGGCCGCCGGCCAGACTGTCGAACTTCCTGCCCTGGTCCAGCCCGGCCAGCAGGAGGAGACGGTCGCCGTCGCGGTGGGTTACGGGAGGAAGGAGACGGAGCGGTTCGCCGGCGTCGGTCCGCGCTGGCTCCAGGCCAGGCCGACGGTGAACGCCCAGGGCCGCGTCGGCGTCAGCGCCTCGCCGCTCTTGCGGTTCGAAGACGGTCGGCTCTGCTACTGGCGGGGCGATGTGCGTCTGGAGCGCACCGGCGCTCGCCGTCCGCTCGCTCTCACGCAGGATCACCACACGCTGGCGCCGCCGCCGCGCCTCGATCCCGGAGGGCCGCCGCGTCCGATCATCCAGGAGGTCGCCCCGCCGGACCTCGACAAGCCGGCGGAGCCGCAGCCCCATTATCCACAGGTGGAACTCTGGCCGCGCGACCACCAGTTTCCGGTCCACCGCTGGGCGATGGTGGTCGATCTGAACGCCTGCACCGGATGCTCGGCGTGCGTGGTGGCCTGCCAGGTGGAGAACAACATCCCGGTGGTCGGGCGCGACGAGGTGATGCGCAGCCGCGAGATGCACTGGCTGCGGATCGACCGCTACTACTCAGGCCCGCCGGAAGAGCCCGCGGTCGCTCACCAGCCGATGATGTGCCAGCAGTGCGAACACGCTCCGTGCGAGACCGTCTGCCCGGTGCTGGCCACCGTGCACAGCAGCGAGGGGCTGAACCAGCAGGTCTACAACCGCTGCGTCGGCACGCGCTATTGCGCCAACAACTGCCCCTACAAGGCCCGGCGCTTCAATTGGTTCGATTCTCCGCGCGAAGACCGCCTCGCCAACATGGCCCTCAATCCCGACGTCACCGTCCGCTCGCGCGGGGTGATGGAGAAGTGCACCTTCTGCGTGCAGCGCATTCAGGAGGCCAAGATCGAGGCCCGCCGGAGCGGCGCGGCGCTGCGCGACGGCGACATTCAGACCGCCTGCCAGCAGTCCTGCCCCGCCGGCGCCATTGTTTTCGGCGACCTGAACGATCCCGACAGCCGCGTGGCCCGACTGATTCGGAGCAACCGGCGCTATCGCGTGCTCGAAGAGATCAACGTCCGGCCGTCGGTCACCTATCTAAAGATCGTCCGCCACGGGCGGCAGGAAGGAGGGTTGCAACATGGCTGATCTCGACCTGGCGCCGCCGCCTCCGCTGATCGCCACCTCCAAGCGGCTCGCCGAGGTCACCGAAGACGTTTGCGGCGCTCTGGAGCGCCGCGCCGGCCTGCTGTGGTGGGCGGCCTTCTTGGCGGCCTTCTCGCTGCTGGCGCTCGGCGTGGCGGCGGTGGCTTACCAGATTGCGACCGGCATCGGCGTCTGGGGCCTCAATACGACGGTCGGCTGGGCGTTTGATATCACCAACTTCGTGTTCTGGATCGGCATCGGCCACGCGGGCACGCTGATTTCGGCGATCCTGTTCCTGTTCCGGCAGCGCTGGCGGACTTCGGTGAACCGTTCGGCCGAAGCGATGACTCTGTTCGCGGTCATCTGCGCCGGCATTTTCCCAGTGATCCACATGGGCCGGCCCTGGCTGGCCTACTGGATCTTCCCCTACCCGAACTTCCGCGGCCCGCTCTGGATCAACTTCCGCTCTCCGCTCGCCTGGGACGCCTTCGCCATCTCGACCTACTTTCTGATCTCGCTGACCTTCTGGTACGTGGGCCTGCTGCCTGACCTGGCCACGATTCGCGACCGAGCCCGGCCCGGTTGGAAGAAGACCGTTTTCGGCTGGCTCAGCCTGGGCTGGGACGGCTCCTACCGCATTTGGCAGCGCTACGAAACGGTGTACTTGCTGCTGGCCGGGCTGGCCACCCCGCTGGTGGTCTCCGTCCACACGATCGTCAGTTGGGACTTTGCCACCTCGGTGATTCCCGGCTGGCACGCCACGATCTTCCCGCCCTACTTTGTCGCCGGGGCGATCTTTTCCGGCATGGCGATGGTGCTCACGCTGATGATCGTTGCGCGCAAGACGATGAAGCTCGAAGACTACATGACTCCGCGCCACATCGATGTCATGGCCAAGCTCGTCATCGTCACCAGCGGCATCGTGGCCCTGTCGTACGCCACCGAGTTCTTCACCGCATTCTACTCGGGCAATCCGTATGAGCAATTTGTCTTTCTCAACCGCGCCTTCGGCCCCTTCGGCTGGGCCTACTGGATCATGGTCGGCTGCAACGTCCTGGCGCCTCAGCTTCTCTGGTTCCGCCGGATCCGGGCAAACATTCCGGCCGTCTTCCTCATCTCGATCCTGATCAACGTCGGAATGTGGTTCGAGCGTTTCGTAATCATCGTCACGAGCCTGCACCGCGACTATCTGCCCGCCAACTGGGCCGGTTACGTCCCGACGCCGGTCGAGGTGGCGACACTGCTCGGCAGCTTCGGCCTGTTCTTCACGCTGTTTTTGCTGTTCTGCCGGACGCTGCCGGTCATCGCGATGGCGGAAGTCAAAGGCGTGGTGGCGCACGCGCAGGCGGAAAGGAGGCACGCATCGTGAGCCGCCGCTTGATGATCGGAATCTTCGAAGAGGAAGCCGACATTCTCGGTGTGGCGAGGGAGGCGCGCGAGCGCGGGCTGAAGATCGTCGACGTCTACGCTCCCTACGCCGTTCACGGCATGGACAAAGCCATGGGCCTGCCGCCGTCGCGCCTCCCCTGGGTCTGCTTCCTGCTCGGGTTTGCCGGTGCGGCCTTCAAGGTCTGGTTCGAGTACTGGACCACGTCGGTGAACTGGCCGGTGAACGTGGGAGGCAAGCCCTGGAATTCGCTGCCGGCCTTCGTGCCGATTACGTTCGAAGTGATGGTGCTGTTCGCCGGGCTGAGTACGGTGGCGGCCTTCTTTTTGGTGGCCCGCCTGTTTCCCTGGCGCAGGCCGCGCCTGATTCATCCGGCGGTCACCAACGACCGGTTCGCGCTGGTCCTCGAGGAGACCGACGCGACCTTTGACCCGCAACGCGTCGAGCAGCTTCTGCGCCGCTTCGGCGCGGTCGAAATCGAGGAGCGGGTCGAGGAGGTCGCCCGATGAGGATGAATGTTGTCCTGCTGGCTCTGTTCGCCCTCACGCTCGCACTTCACGTCCGCTTTCAGGCCGAGCCGTCGCTACCCAACGTCGAGTTCTTCCCGAACATGGCGCGCTCGCCGGCCTACGAATCCTTCTCGGAGAATCCGAACTTTGCGGACGGAAAGACGCTTCAGCTTCCTCCGCCGCACGTGGTCGCTTACGGCGCCGCTCTGGCCGCCGCCCCGGCCCCGGAGAATCCGTTTTCCAGGGACGATCTGACGGCCTACACCCGCGGCGCAGCGGTCTACCGCAGCTACTGCCTCCCGTGCCACGGCCCTGCCGGGCGCGGCGACGGGGCCGTGGCGATGCGGGGCTTTCCGGCGCCTCCGCCGTTGAATTCGGAAAACGCCTTGAAGATGTCCGACGCCAAGATGTTCGAGATCGTTTCCGGAGGGCAGAAGAACATGCCGTCCTACGCCGCTCAGATCCCGGAAGCAGACCGCTGGAAAGTGATCCTCTACGTCCGCGCGTTGCAGGAGAAGATGAAATGAAGCTGGAAACGGCCGACTTGAGGCTCTCGCCCGGGCTGGTCTCGTTTCTTCGCGCCGTCATCGCCTTCGGAGCCTTCGCCGTTGCGGCGGGCCTGCTTGTGTCGCCGGCGCGGACCTGGGCGGGCTTGTTGCTGGCGGGCTACCTGCTCACTTGTCTCGGGCTCGCCGGGGTTTTCTTCGTCGCCTCCCAACTGGCGGGCGGCGCCGCCTGGAGCGTGGCGTTCCGGCGCGTCCCGGAGGCGATGGCGGGCGCCTTGCCCTACGGCGCCGGGATCCTGGCCGCGGTCTTCCTGGCGGGTTCGTCGGTGTACGGCTGGCGGCACGAAGCCGGACACCTGTGGGGGTTCAAGGGCGCTTGGCTGAATCTCGGATTCTTCCTGGGCCGCGCGGGCCTGTACCTGCTGCTGTGGTTCTGGCTCACGCGCGCCATCCTCGATAGCTCCCACCGCTTCGACCAGACCCGCGACCCCGCCCAGGCCCGCCGGAGCGTCCGCCTGTCGGTCATCTTTCTGGTCGTGTTCGCCGTCTCGTTCTGGCTGGCCAGCTTCGACTGGGTGATGTCGCTCGAGCCGCACTGGTATAGCACGATTTTCGGCATCTACAATTTCGCGGGGATGTTCTCCGCCGGCCTGGCCGCCATGATCCTGCTGGTTCTCTGGCTGCGGCGCGGCCCGCTCGTCGATTTCGTCACCGCCGAGCACCTGCACGACCTCGGAAAGTACCTCTTCGCTTTTTGCACCTTCTGGATGTACATCTGGTTCAGCCAGTACATGCTGATCTGGTACGCCAACATCCCGGAAGAGACGGTCTACTTCGTGCGCCGCCAGTCGGGGCTGTGGATGCCCATCTTTCTCATGAACCTTTTCTTGAACTGGGTGGTGCCTTTCGTCGTGCTGCTGCCTCAGTGGACCAAACGCGACCCGGCGATCCTGGGCAAGGTGGCGGCCGTGGTCCTGGCCGGCCGCCTCGTCGACCTGTACCTGATGATCTATCCGCCGGTGGCCGGCGAGACGCCCACGCTCGGTTTCTGGGAAATCGGTCCCGTGGCGGCGGCGGGCGCCATCTTCGTTTTGGCTTTCGCGCGTTCCTTCCGGTCCCGGTTGCCCGTGCCGCTGGCTGACCCGCGGCTCACCGAAAGCTTGCACTACCATAACTGACGGTCTCGCGCGGCGACGAGCAAACTCACCCGTCCGTGTTCTCGACGAACTCGCTGAGCTGGAGACCGTAGATGGCGGGCTTGCCGTCGCGGTCGCTCTCGAAGAAGACCCAGCGGCTGTCGGGCGAAAACGTCAGGCGGAGGCGCTCCGGCCGGGAGGCCTTATGCTCGCACAGCGTCAGCTCGCGCCCGGTGACCCGGAGCAGGAGCAGGATGTACGGCGTCGCCTTGGCCCCGCTCGCTCCGACGAAGACGGAAGCGTTCCGGTTGGCCGCGAACGCCACGAACTGAGTGGTCTTGGCGATCAGGCTGTCCTGGCCGCTCTCGAGCGTGTACTCGCGGAGCGTGTGAAGCTGCTTGGGGTCCGCCGGATAGTTCAGGTAGAGCAACGTGTCCCCGTCGCGCGAAAACAGCGCCGGGCCGGCTTTGCCCTCGGCCAGCGGCAGCCGTCTCCGGTTCCTTCCCCGGGAATCGACAACCCAGAGCGTCTCGTCCGGAGCGCGAAACAGGATCTCGTCGGACCGGGGCCTCAAGAGCGGGCGCCGCACGAGGCCATCCCATTCGAGCACCGTTTCGGTCCGCCCGCTGCGCAGTTCCGTCAGCCGCAACCGCGAGCGGTTCCCGGCCACCTCGACAAAGACCGCGCGGCGACTGTCGGCGCCGATGGCCGGCCCGTCGCCTCGTTCAAATCCGGCAGGAATCTCGTACAGGCGGCGCGCTTTGTAATTCGCAGGCTGGTCCGGAACAGCGTGCGCCCGTCGAAGTAGGCGATGTGGCGATCGTCAGTGAACAGCACCAGCCAGGAGGGCTCGAGCGCGGCGGCTTCGGTGATCAGCCAGCTCTGGCCGCTCTTGAGGTCCATCCGGTAGGCTTGCGCCGAGCCCGTGCGGTCGGAGGCGTACAGCAGGAAATTGCCCCTCGCGGAAACCGGGCGGCCGCCTGAGTCCGGCAAAAAGCTCGCATGCGCCGGATCGGTGAAGCGGAAAACGACGAATTCGGTCGTCGGATCGAGGTAGCGCCGGGTCTCGGAAGGGAAGACGCGCCCCTTTTCCGAGGCGGCCGGCAGACGGAGCAGCGAACAATGCGCCAGAAAAGTGCGTCGGCTCCAGCCCCGGCCGCACGGCCGAGCCTGAGTCATACACCTTGATCGTAGCACGCACCCTGTCCGGAGCCGCCCGCCCCGCTCCGGACCGCGGGACGGCTACCAGAGATACTTCAGGCCGAACTGAATCACGCGGCCGGGCTGAGACCCGGTGATGCGGCCGTACGTGCTGCTGGCGAGGTTGGCGACCGGGTTATTGAAGTTCACCTGATTGAACAGGTTGAAGAATTCCGCGCGAAACTGGAGCCGGTGGCTCTCCCGGACACGGAAATCCTTGAGGATCGCCAGGTCCGTCTGGACCATCGCCGGACCGGAGAAGATGCCCCGCCCGGCCGAGCCGTAGCGCCCGAGCGCCGGCAGCACGAAGGCGTTGCGGTTGAAGAAATTGTTCACCATGTCGTTGCGGTCGGCGTGCTCGCGCTCCGGCCGCCCGACCAGGTCCGGATGCAAAGCGCTGCCCCCGCAGATGTTGCCGTCGAGCGCGGTGTTCTGGCCGGTCACCGGCGTAACGGGTGCGCCGCTCTGCACCGTCGAGAAGCCCGAGAAGCTCCAGCCGCCGAGAAGGCGCGAAGCCAGCCCCTGCCCTGATTCGAATACGGGAGGCGACCAGATGCCGGAGAAGACGAACGCGTGACGGCGGTCCCAGTCCGCCCGGCCGCGGTCGGCGCGGACGTCGAACGGATTGGCCAGGCAGGCGCCCAGCGTGATTGTCGAACTTGAGTCGATCGACTTGCTCAGCACGTAAGAGGTGTTGAACTGCAATCCCTTGGAGAAGCGCTTGTTCAGCTCGATTTGCGCGCCGTGGTAGGCGCTGGTGAAGCTGTTGTCCAGGTAGATTCCGGCGGGCCCGTAAATGCCCGGAAGGAACGGCACCCGGCTTTCGGCGTTGGCTTCGGTCGACAGCGGCCTGCCCTGGGCGTCGGTTCCGGGAATGTAGATCGCGGCGTTGAACGGGCGGAAAGCGATCAGCTTGGTGCCCGCTTTGCCGATGTAAGCCGCCGAGAGGGCGAAGCTCCCGCCGAGTTCCCGCGCGATCGTCAGGTTCCATTCCTGCACATAGGTGGTGCGCAGGCTGTTCTCGCCGATCCCGCTCCAAAAGCCGTTGATCGGAAAGACGAAGGTGAACGCCGCCGGATCGATGAAGGCCGGCGGCGCCACCTGCCCGATCGAGCCGAACGGATCCGAAAGCAGGCCGTTGACGAAATTGCGCCTGCCGCCGTTAAAAGGCGGGTTCTCCTGCGCGATCGTATCGGTATTGAACGTGTCGTAGAAGAGGCCGTAGGCGCCCCGGACGGCGGTCCGCCCGTCGCCGAAGACGTCCCAGGCGAAGCCGAAGCGCGGCGCGAAATTGTTCTTGTCGGTGTTGTACAGGCCGCGGGGCAAATCCCCCGGGAACAGCATTCCCGGCGGAGCGTTCGGGAACTTGCGCGAGCGGACGCTCGCGTCCGGAACCACCGTGTTGATCCGGTCGAACTTGTCCACCCAGGGTGTGGGCAACTCCCACCGCAGGCCCAGGTTGAGCGTCAGCCGGCGGGTCACCTTGAAGTCGTCGTGGAAGAACACCGCCGTAAAGGTGTTGCCGCCGTCGTTGACGCGCACTCCGTTGGTGATCGGGACCTGCTGGTAGGCGCCGAGCAGAAAATCGGCCATCGGGTCGCCGCGCGTGGCCGAGCCGCCGCCCGTGCGCTGGCCGTTGAAGCTGAATTGCGGCGGGCCGAGGAAGGACTGGAAGAAGCCGAGATCCATGTGCTCGAAGCCGAACCGCATCGTGTGCCGGCCGCGGATCCAGCTCAGGTGATCCTGGATCTGGTAGACGTTGGAGACGAACTTGACGGGGCCTCCCGAGCCGAGTACGAACCGGCCGCTGACGTTGAACTGCGGCGAGCCGCCGTCGGTGTACATCGGCATGCCCCGGATGCCGAGCTCCTCGGGCGTGCGCGGCATGGTCGGCGTCGTCAGCGAGAACTGGCGCGTGTAGCCCAGCGTGAGCTGGTTCAGAAACGTCGGAGTGAAGGTATAGGTGTGATTGATGCCGCCGTTCTGGAAGCGGGGACCGGCGCGCTGGCCCGTCCAGCCGGCGATGTTGCTCCCGTAAGCCAAACCCTCGGCGGTGACCCGGTTCTGGCTGAAATAGTAGTGCGCAAACAGCGTCTGCTTGGAGCTGATGTTGACGTCATGCCGCAGCATGAACAGGTCCGCATCGCGCGGGTTGCGCCCCAGGGCCTGAATCGAACCCGAAGCCACCACGGGGACGAACTGGCGCACCTTGGCGGCCGCCGGATCGAACAACGACACGGGGATCCGGTTGTTCGGAAAGGGCGTGTTGTCGAAGGGATTGACGAGCTGGCGCCCCGGGAGCAGCCGCGAGAAATCGCCCGCCACCTCGGCCTGCGTGGGCGGGAAGGCCGTGGTCGTCGCGGCCTGCCGCCGGTCGTCGGTGATTTCGAACGTCCCGAAGATGAACGCCTTGTCCCGGATGATGGGGCCGCCGGCCGCCGCGCCGTACTGGTTCTGAATCAATTGCGGCTTCGAGGACTGAAAAAAGCTCCGCGCGTTCAGATTGTCGTTGCGGTGAAACTCCCAGACGGCTCCATGGAACCGGTTGGTGCCGGACTTGCTCACGATCGTGATGTTGGCGCCGGAGTTGCGCCCGCCGTCGGCGGTGAAGTTGGCCGTCTGGATCTTGAATTCCTGAACCGCGTCCGGCGGAGGCACATTGAGGCCGGTATTCCGCGACGGATTGTTGAAATAAGTTCCGTTGAAGCGGTTGTAGTTCATGTTGGCCCGGCCGCCGTTGACGTTCATGGTCGGTCCGGCGCGCGTGTCGCCCAGGTCGGTGTAGTCGGGCGCGCGCACGTTCAGCACGCCGGGCAGCGTGGCGGCGAGGCTGAAGACGTTGCGGTTGCGGATCGGCAGGTCCACCAGCCGGCGGTCATCGATCGTGGCCGAGGTCTGCGACGAACGCGTATCGACGAGCGCCGCCTGAGCGGTGACTTCGATCGCCTCGGTCACCTGGCCGATCTCGAGGCTGATGTCCGAGCGGAGGTTCTCGTCGACCCGCAAGACGACTCCGGCGTTGCGGAACCGCTTGAAGCCGCGGGCTTCGGCCTCGATCGTGTAAGTTCCTGAAACCAAGCCGAGCACCTGGTAGAAACCGCTGCCGTCGCTCGAGGCCTGGCGTGCGGCGCCGGTCCCCTCGTTCGTGACGCTGATGGTCGCTCCGGGAATCACCGCCCCCGTGGCGTCCCTGACGTAGCCGCTGATGGTGCCTTTGGTCTGGGCGCCCGCGGAGGCCGCGGCCAGCACGGCGAGCAGAACGGCCCTTCCGGTTCTCATCTGACACCTCCCAGTTCGAATCCGAACTTTTCGAAACTAGAGGAATTATACAGGCGAACGGGAGCCGGGGGCGTAAATTTCTCCCCGGGTCGGGCCTACTCGACGCGAATGTTATAGTGCTCGAGCGTGGCTCCGAGGGCCTGCTGGGCGCGGGCGACCGCCTTGTTGAACTCCAGGCGCGCGGCGACGACGCGCTGGCGCGAGTCGGCCAGCTCGTTCTGGCGCGTCAGGACCAGGAAATTGGTCGATTCGCCGGTCTGGAACAGGCGGATCTCGCTGTCGAGCTTCTCCTGGGCGGCGCGGGCGCTGGCCTCGGCGGCGGCGATGCGCTGGCGCGCCGTCTGGATCGCCTGGAAGGCGTTGCGCACCTGGGCTTCGACGAGGAGCGCCAGACGCGCCCGCTCGAGTTCGAGCCGGCGAGCGGCGATCGCCGTCTGGGCCAGTTGAGACTCGGCCGCGCGGTTGCGCGCCGTGAAGTTGAACTGCAAGCCCGCAAAGGCCGTCGGATAGCGGGCGCGGAAGACCCCGTCGAGCACCGAACCGTAGCCGCCCACCTGATCCGGCGGTACCCCGCCGAAGCTGACCGGCGGCAGCGGCTGAAGGCCCGCCAGGCGCGAGAGCTCATTGAGCCGCGCCACCTGGGCCTCGCTGACCCGGCTGAACGGGTTATCGCGCAAGGAAACCTCCCCTGCCAGGCCGGACGAGTAGTAGCCGGCGACGAGGTTCAGCTCCGGCCGCGTCTGGTTCTGGGCGAGCTCGGTCTGCACTTGATTGGTCTGTTGCCGGCGGGCGAGCTGACGCAGTTCGACGCGTGCGGCGAGGGCGCGGTTGACGGCTGCCCGTAGGTCGTCCGTAGCCGGAGGCTCGAGCGTGCGGACGTCGGTCGGGACGATCTCGTCGTTCCAGACCGGATCGTCACGGCTGTCGGTGATCAGCAGTTTCAGCGCGTTTTCCATCTGCGTCACCTGGCCGATCGCCGCGTACCAGGTATCGACGCGCCGCTCGAGTTCGGCCTCGGCCGCGGCGATCTCGACTGGTGCGAGCGTGCCGCTGTCGATCATCCGGCGGGTGCGCGCCAGTTGCTCCCGCGCCAGGTTCACCGCGTCGGAGGCCACTTCGACGCTCTGGCGGGCGGCGACCAGGTTCCAGTAGGCCTCTTCGACCCGCGCGATCACGTCGATGACCTTCAGTTCGACCTGGTCCCCGGCGAGATCGACCTCGGTGGCCGCTATGCGCAGATTGGCCCGTTCGCGGTCCAGCCGCCGGTTCCTCATCAGGGGCACGGTCAGCGTGGCGCCGAGCCGCGAGACCAGAAACGGCGTCAAGGTGACGAAAGGATTGGTCGTCGACTGGCGGTTGTTCTCGAACGCGAGCGAGAGCGCCGCCCCCGCCCACGGAAGGCGCTGGTCAAAGTAGAAATTCTGCGAAAGCACCTTTTCGACGAGTTTGCCGTCGGTGCCGATCAGCGGCGAACTGGTGGGTGTGGTGCGGTCCTCCACCTGCGGCGTCCAGCGGAAGCGCGGATCCAGGTAGCCGCCGGCGCCCCGGCGGCCCTCGACGGCCGCCGAGACGCCCGTCTTTTCGATCTGGACTTCGAGATTGCGCCGCAGCGCCAGTTCCACGGCTTGCGCGAGCGACAGCTCCCGCTTGAGCACGCCGACGCCGACGCGGGGAGGCGAGGCGGGCTGAGCGGCCGCGCCCGGTGCGAAGACAACAGCGATGAAGACAACAAAGATCAGGACGGTTCTGCCCATGGCGGTTACCTCAGTGTGCCGGTGATGCCGGACCAGGCGCGGCGCAGCGACAGCGCCCCGGCGTTGACCGAGGCGCGCAGCCGCGCCCAGACGGCCGCATGCGCGATGTCGTCGAAGATCG
>JBBIMZ010000044.1:0-12826 GCA_037444135.1 Solibacteraceae bacterium | reverse complement strand
GCCACGGGCACGCCCAGCTCCGCGCCGATCTCCGCACACCGGCGCAGGGCGTCCGCACCCCAGCCGAACGCCTCCTCGGCCAGCTCCGGTGACGGGGCCGAACCGACGAACACCCGAAGCAGCGGCGCTCCCAAGAACAGGCCGACTTCCATCGCCTGGCGGGCCTTTTCAAGCTCAGCCGGAATAGCCTCCCGCCGCCGCCCGAACTCAGTCGAAACGCACAAGCTCGAGATCGACAGGCCCGCGTCGAGCGCCGCCCGCCGCACTTGTTTCAGGTACTCCCGCCCGGTGCCGGCCAGACTGCTCATGTGCGGATCGATGCCGTCCAGATTCAGCGCCCGGCACCGGCCGATAAAGCCGAACATGTCCATCTTGCCCGTCCGGAACTGGTTCTGAAAGCTGAGCGTCAGGCAACTGAGCCGCATCATGGCAGCCTCCTGCGACGAACGTTCACTGTAGCAGATCCAAACCCGGGCCCGCCCTCGTAATTCCCGACGAGGGATACAACGACCCGACCGCAGTCCGCCGGAAGCGGACGCTCAGAGGAGGATGCTGCATATGAGAACCGCCCGGGAGATCCTGGCGCTGCCCCTGGCCGCGCTGATCGCCGCCAGTCCCCATCTCATCGGGGCCAATCACCGCGAAGCGCCCATCACCGCGCTCGATCACAAGGCCGACATCACCGACTTTTTCGCCTTCGTCAGCTACGGCCCCGATCAGGCGTCCAACACGCCGCCGTCGAAGGTGACGCTGATTTTGTGCGTCGACCCGCTGCTCGAGCCCGCCAATGGCCCGAACTACTTCCCCTTCGATCCCGGCATCGTCTACGAAATCAAGGTCGACAACAACCATGACGCCGGCGAGGATATCGTATTTCAGTTTCAGTTCTACACCGAGCAGCGGCTGCCCGGCCTGTTCACCGTCTACGCGGGAGCCGGCAACGGCGCGGTCGCTCCGTCCAACTCGCCCGCCCCGGTCGCGCCGGGAACACCGCTGGTGCCCCCGCGAATCAGCGGTTTCGACTCTCCGGGGCTCGGACAGCGCCAGAGCTACCGCGTCACGATGGTGAAGGGCGGCGTCGCCACGAGCCTCACGAGCGCCGACGGTTCGCCCTTTTACGCCGTGCCGGCCAACGTCGGGCCGCGCACCATGGACTATGCCGCGCTGTTTGAAAAGGGCACCTATAAACTCCCCGGCGGCATCTCGGTCTTCGCCGGCACCGTCGACGACCCCTTCTGGATCGACCTCGGCGGCGCCTTCGACACGCTGAACCTTCGCACACTCGGAAGCGGCGTCCCCGGCATTCTCACCGACGCCGAGGACGCTGCCGGCCGCAATTTCGCCACCGACACCGTTTCGGGTTACGCCGTCAACGCCATCGCCATCGAGGTCCCGATCGAGATGCTCACCAGCACCGGCAAGGTCGAGCCGCCCGGCTCGCCGGCGGCCACGATTGGAACCTGGGCGACGACGGGCCGCCCGCGCGTCACCATCCGCCGCTCGCCCGAGGCCGTCATCCACGACGGGCTGGTGCGCCAGGTCCAGCGCATGGGCAACCCGCTGGTGAACGAGCTGCTGATCGGCACCGGTTCGAAGGACCGCTTCAGCATGGACCATCCTTCCAACGACGGCCAGTTCGCCGCCTTCCTGCTCGATCCGGCCTTGCCGCGCGTGGTCAACGCGCTCACCGGAGGTGTGCTCGCGATCCCGGCCCCGCCGCGCGCCGACCTGCTGCCGCTGGTCACCTACGCCCCGCCGATCGCGGCGCCCAACACCCCTCCCGGACCGGTCGCCGACCTGCTGCGGCTCAACACCGGCGTCCCGGCCACGCCGCCGGCGGCGGCTCACCGCCTCGGCTTGCTCGCCGGAGACGCGGCGGGCTTCCCCAACGGACGGCGGCTCTTCGACGACGTCACCGACATCGCCTTGCGCGTCGTCGTCGGCGGCGTCCTGGTGCAGGGCTTCAACAAGTTCCCGAACAACCGCCTCGGCGATGGCGTCAACGTCAACGACGCCCCTTACCGGAACGAGTTCCCCTACCTGGCCGACGCGCCGGACGGCCGCAACCGGCGCCATCTCGATCCCGGCGAAGAAGGCGGCGGACCTGTCCAGTGAGCGAGGAAGCGATGATCCGCCACTTTGCCCTGCCGCTGCTGATTGCGGCCGGTCTTTCGCTCGAGGCGGAGGGACCCGTCCTCAGCCCGGCCGAAACCAGGATCCAAGCCGCTCGCCGGCGGATTGCCGCCGATCCCGGCTCGCCGGCCCACTTCAACGCCTTGGCGCTGGCGCTGGCGCAGAGGGCGCGCGAATCCTCGGACCAGGCTTACTACGACAGAGCCCTGGAGACTTTGAAGCGTTCCTTTGAACTCGCCCCCGGCAACTTCGAAGGCGAAAAGATCCGCGCTTGGGTCCTGCTGGGCCGGCACGACTTCGGCGCAGCCCTCGAGCTGGCGAAGACTCTCAACCGTAAGGCCCCCGACGACGTTCAGGTCTACGGCTACCTGGCCGACGCCTACATCGAACTCGGCAAATACGCCGAGGCCGAGAAGGCCGCCCAGTGGATGTTGGATCTGCGCCCGGGCAACGTCGCCGGCCTCACGCGCGGCGCCTATCTGCGCGAGCTGTTCGGCGATCTCGACGGCGCCGTCGAATTCATGAACGAAGCCTACGCCAGGACTCCCCCCGGCGAGGCCGAGGATCGCGCCTGGATCCTGACCCACCTCGCCCACCTCCAGCGCCTGCTCGGGCGCTTCGACGTCGCCCGGCGGCTCCTGAGCGAGGCCTTCCGGCTGTACCCGGACTACCACTACGCCCTGGCCGAGCTCGGCCGGGTCGCGATGGCGCAGGGGGAGAACGCCGAGGCCGCCCGCCTTTTCCAGAAGCATTACCGGCTCGCGCCCCACCCGGAAAACCTGTTCTTGGTGGGCGAGGCCCTGGAAAAGGCGGGCGAGCCGGAGCAGGCCCGCTCGGTCTTCCTCGACTTTGAAGCCGCGGCCCGCAAGGAGATGGATGGCGCCGACAACGCCAATCGCGAGCTGATCTTCTACTACGCCGACTACGCCGCCCGGCCGGAGGAAGCCCTGCGCCTGGCCCACTTCGAGATCGCCCGGCGCCAGGACGTTTATACCCGGGACGCCTACGCCTGGGCCCTGTTCCGCAGCGGCCGGTATGAGGAGGCCCGCGTCCAGATCGAAGCCGCCCTCGCCGTCGGCGTGCGCGATCCGAAGCTGCTCGGGCACGCCGAGGCGATTCGCGCCCGGCGGCAAGCGGCCGCCGTCAGGTAAGATCGAATTTTAGAGGCTCGAATCCGCACGCAAAGGAGATCTTCCGAATGCCGCTAGTCTCACTGCGACAGATGCTCGACGAGGCCGCCAGAGGCGGCTACGGCGTGGGCGCCTTCAACGTCAACAACATGGAGCAGATCCAGGCCATCATGGAAGCCGCCCGCGAGACCCGGTCTCCGGTCATTATTCAAGTCAGCCGCGGCGCCCGCAAGTATTCGAACGACCGCTTCCTGTTCCACCTCATGCTCGCCGCCGTCGAGCTGTATCCGGAAATTCCCGTCGTCCTCCACCAAGACCACGGCAACAGCCCGGCCACCTGCCGCTCGGCCATCGAGATGGGCTTCACCAGCGTCATGATGGACGGCTCGCTCCTCGAAGACGGCAAGACTCCGGCCAGTTATGAATACAACGTCCGCGTCACGCGCGAGGTGGTCGAGATGGCTCACGCCCGCGGCGTCTCCGTCGAGGGCGAACTCGGCGTGCTCGGCGGCATCGAAGACGGCCACGGCGCCGGCGTCGACGCCATGGCTCACTTGACCGATCCCGACCAGGCGGTCGATTTCGTCGAGAAGACCGGCATCGACGCCCTGGCGGTCGCCATCGGCACCAGCCACGGCGCTTACAAGTTCACCCGCAAGCCCGACGGCGCCATCCTGGCCATGGAGCGCATCAAGGAGATCCACGAGCGCCTGCCCAACACCCACCTGGTGATGCACGGCTCCTCGAGCGTCCCCAAGGAGCTCCAGGACGTCATCAATCAGTACGGGGGCAAGATCAAACCGACCTGGGGCGTTCCCATCGAAGAGATTCAGCTCGGCATCCGCCACGGCGTCCGCAAGATCAACGTCGACACCGACAACCGCCTGGCGATGACCGGGGCCATCCGCAAAGTCTTCTTCGAAAAGCCCGAGGAGTTCGACCCCCGCGCCTACCTCGGCGCCGCCCGCGAGGCGATGAAAGAGGTTGTCAAGGCGCGCATGATCGCCTTCGGCCAGGCCGGCCACGCCGGCGACTACGAACCGATCCCCCTCGAAGAGATGGCCCGGCGCTATCAAAGCCAGCCGGTGGCGCGCTGACTAACTCTCGCGGTGAGCCGCTCCGCTCCGGCAGCGCTCGACGCGCCGGTGGTAGGCCTGAGCCCGCGCCGCATCGCGCAGGATCTGTTGCTTCAGGCCGGCCGCGTCCGGAAATTTCATCTCCGGCCGCAGCCGGTAGAGAAACTCCACCGCGATTCGCTGCGGCGGATCTCCCCCGATCAGCGCCAGCAGGTAACTTTCCACCGTAAGCCGGCCGCCGCCGAAGGTCGGCCGGACTCCGACATTGGTCACCGAAGGCCACTGCCGGCCGGTCTCCGGCTCGCTGGTGCGCGTTACATAGACGCCGTTGGCCGGCAGCATCTCCGATCCGGGAACCAGGTTCAGCGTCGGCACCGTCAGCTTCGAGCCGGTGCCCGTTCCCGGAACGACGCCGCCTTCGACGGCGTACGGCCGGCCGAGCATCCGGTTGGCCAGCGAAACCTGCCCCGCCGCGAGCAGCCGGCGGATCTCGCTGCTCGAGACCGGACGGCCCCGGTAGCGGATCCCGGGAACGATCTCGGTCCGGAAGCCGAGCGCTTCCCCGAGTTGCCGCAGCCGCCCGGCGTCGCCGCCTTTTTCCCTCCCGAAACGAAAGTTTTCGCCCACGAGCACGGCGCGGGCGCCGAGCCGCCCCACCAGCACGCGCTCGGCGAACTCCTCCGGCGACAACCACGAGAACTCCGCGGTGAACGGAACAATCACCACCTGCGCGATGCCCGCCTCGCCCATCCACCGGCACCGCTGCTCCGGCGTGCTCAGCAGGCGCGGCGCATGCTCCGGCGCCACCACCGTCGCCGGATGCGGGTCGAACGTCATCGCCGAGGGCTTCCAGCCCTGTTCGCGTGCCACCTCCGCCACGCGGCGGAAGATCTCCCGGTGCCCGATGTGCGCGCCGTCGAAGTTGCCGATCGTGATCACGCACGGGCCGAAATCGCCGCCGATCTCCTCCAGACTCCGGTAGACGCGCGGCGCCGCCATTCAGCCAGCAAGCTCCACGGAAATCTCCAGGCCGTCGTAGGCCAGGCGCACGTGTTGCGGCAACCGCCTCTCCTCCTCCGCGTGCGAGAGGTCGTGGCAGATATGGGTGAAATAGGCGCGCCGGGGCGCCAGCTGCGCCACGTAGCCGAGCGAGCGCTCCACCGTCGAATGCGTCGGGTGCGGCTTGTGCCGGAGCGCGTCCAGAAACAGGACTTCCAGCCCGCGGAGCTTCTCGAGCGAGGGCTCCGGAATCTCGCTATGGTCGGTCAGGTACGCCATCGGACCGAAGCGAAAGCCCAGCACAGGGCTGCGGCCGTGCAGCACCGGGATGGGAACGACCTCGAGCCCGAACAGCTCCAGCGGCTCCTCGGTGATCGCCACGGGCGTGATCCGCGGCCGGGACGATTGCGTCTCGGCGCCGTCGAAAACGTAGGTGAACACGCGCTGGATCACCGTGAGCGTCTCCGCCGTGCCGTAAATCGGGATGGCGCCCCGCTGGTGGAAATTGAACGGCCGCACGTCGTCCAAACCCAGAATATGATCGGCGTGCGCGTGCGTGTACAGGATCGCGTCGATGCGGTCGATCCGGGCGCGCAGGGCCTGCTGCCGGAAATCCGGCGTCGTGTCGATCAGCACCGCGCGGCCGTGGTAACGCACGAGCACCGACGGCCGCAGCCGGTTGTCGCGCGGATCCTCGGAAGTGCAGACCGCACAGCGGCATCCGATCGTGGGAACCCCGACGCTGGTCCCCGAGCCTAGCACCGTGATCGTCAGGCTGCCATGGGCCCCCATTTACTGCTGCTTGGCCGCCTCGACTGCCTGCACGTAGCGGAAGCGGAGCTCGGTGAGCGAGTTTTCGAGCAGCCGCTGCTCCTCCAGCGTGAGATTGCCCCGGGGCTTCTCCGCCAGCATGGCCATCAGATCGATCGTGTGCCGCGCCAGCTTCAGCTTGGGTTTCGGCCGCTCCTTCTCGTCGCCGAAGTGCAGCAAGCCCAGTTGCATCTCCGCCTGCGACCGCAACGAAAGCACCAGAAACTCGAACGTCGGCGAAGGCAGCGGCAAATCGGTGGGAATCTCCTCCGCGGCCGCCTCCGGAGCGCTCTCGGCGCTGTTGCGGCTCTCGGTGTCCTCCATATTGGTAATTGTAACGCCGCCCGGGCGTTAGCCGTTCGGTGCGCCGGACGGAGCGGCCCTCCCTGTGCGCCGGAAGATCGCATAGCCCGGTTCGGGCTCATAGACCATCTCGAGAGCGCCCGGATCGCTGCGCCGCCACTGTTCGATCAGTTGGCCGAACGGCCGCGACTCGCTGAACGCCGCCGAGGGTGTCACCACGATGTAACCGATCCTGTTGCGCTCCAGGTGGTCGATGAATTCCGCCAGGGTGCCGAGAGGCGGACCGGGAGCGCCGTAGATGAGCGCTGCGGGCCGTCGCACGGCCGGAAAGATAGCAGGCCGCTGCGCCAGTAGTGAGAGAGCCCCGTCTTGCACCGCTCCGATGACGGCGCCTGGAGGAGAATGCTCCTCGAGCCATCTCCCCATGCTCACCAGTGTCCGCCAGCGGTCCCCCCGCGAGCTGCCGAACGGCGCGACCCCATCCTGCTGCGCGAACCGCGCGGCCCGCATAGCATTTGCTAATCCCAGAACGCAGAACACCAGGGCGGCCAGACCGGCAAGGAGTCGGCTACGCCTTTCGGTCCAGCCGCGGGCGATGGCCAGATACAGAAGCGGAGGCACGACGAGAAGCATCCTGCCGGGCGGCCAGCTCCAGCCCAACAACAAGCCCACCGTCGAAGCCGTTGTGAGCGCCGGCGGCCCGGCTCGCTGCGGCCGGCGCCGCCACGCCAGAGCCGCCGCCAGCCAGAGGCAGGCGCCCACGGCCAGCCCCACACCCACGTTCCGGATTCCGATCGACTGGACCGGCGCCAGGATCGTAAGCAGAGTGTTGATGAGCATGATCCGCGCGGTGTGCGCCGGATCTTCGCTCCTCCAGGCCCACCACGAGCGGTAGTTCTCTGCGGAATAGTAGAGCAGGAGCGGTTCGCCGGGCGAGGGCTGCGCCGCTTGCCACCAGAGCCACGGTCCCACAATGGCTGACGCGGCCCCCAGGCAGACCGCCACTTCGCGGAAACGCCTGCTGCGGGCCAGCAGCATAACCGCCGTCGCCACCAGCACCAGCCCCTGCGACCGAGCGAGCGACGCCAGCCCGGCGAGACCTCCGACAAGGATGGATCGCCGGACCGTCGGCTGGTCGGACTGCCGGACCATCGCCAGCAGCGCCCACGTCGCCAGAGCCGCAAACGGCACATCCGAAAGCGCCTCTGTGGCGCAGTAGGCAACTGTCCCACTCGCCAGCGTGCACGCGAGCACCCAACCTCTGCTCGTGCGGCTCAGCCCGAGGGCTTCCCCGAGCCGGTAAAGCGCCGCGAGCCAGGCCAGCAGGAAGAGGAACGCGGGCACCTTCAGCCAGAAAGCCGCCCCGGGCAACTCTCGGCCGGCGAGGAACACCAAGGAAAGAATCGCCGGGCACAACGGTGGGTACTTGGTATTCGGCGGCGCGCCCGGCAGAGTGTCGATGACATAGCCCCGGCCGTCAGCCAGCGCCCGCGCCGTGGCGATGTAGACCGCATCGTCGTTGAACGTCCCGAAACCGGGCACGGTCAACCGGGACGCAGTGATCCCCAAAAACAGCAGGCAAATCAGCCAGGGACAAAGGCGCACCATCGCATTGGGTCCGGCTTGGCCCTGCTCAGACTAGTGCGCCCTGACAGCTTCCCTTCTCAAAGAGGCCGTGAGCCGCGGCCCGCGCCCGCCGCTCCCTAGACCCCCCGCCGCGCCCGCCGCGCCAGCTCGCCCGAGGTCTGGTTCGTCGCCGGCTCGTAACCCTTGAGCGGCAGGATCCGCTCGTGAATGGCGTCGATCAGCCAGCTCTTCTGCGGGAAGAAGGCCGCCTCCAGTTCGGCCGCCGGCGTGATCCAGTTGCGCGCGCCCACCACCACCGGCGGCGCGTCCAGCTCGTCGAAGCACAACTGCGTCAGCGTCGCCGCCACCGTCTGCATCACCGAGCCCCGCTCGACGGCGTCGCAGGCCAGCAGCACCTTGCCCGTCTTGCGCACTGATTCCACGAGCGGCTCATAGTCGATCGGATTGGCCGCCCGCAGATCGATCACCTCGGCGCGCAGCGAAAAGCGCGCCTCCAGCTCCCCGGCCGCCTCCAGGGCCGTGTAGAGCGTCGGCCCGAAGGTGATCATGGTGAGGTCGCTCCCGCGCCGTTTCACCGACGGAACGCCGATCTCGATCTCGTAGTAGCCTTCCGGCACCCCGCCCTCGTGGAACAGCTCGCCGTAGTCGTACAGCTTCTGGCTTTCGAAAAAGATGACCGGGTCGGTGCCCGCCAGCGCCGCGTTCATCAGCCCCTTGGCGTCGTACGGCGTCACCGGATAGACCACCTTCAGGCCGGGAATGTGATGCACCAGCGCCGTCCAGTCCTGCGAATGCTGCGCTCCGTACTTGGCCCCGACCGAGATCCGCAGCACCACGGGCATCGCCACCACGCCGCCCGACATCGCCTGCCACTTGGCGAGCTGGTTGAAAATCTCGTCGCCGGCGCGCCCCATGAAATCGGCGTACATCAGCTCGGCCACGACCCGCCCGCCTTCGAGCGCATAACCAACCGCGGCGCCCACGATGGCCGCCTCCGCGATCGGCGCGTTGAACAACCGGTGGTAAGGCAGCAGCTCCGTCAGGCCCCGGTACACGGCGAACGCCCCGCCCCAGTCGCGGTTCTCCTCGCCGAAGGCCACCATCGTCGGGTCGATCGCGAACCGGTGCACCAGCGCCTCGAAGATCGCGTCCCGGATGTTGTACACCTTCATCTTCGGCAGCGGCTTGCCCTTCTCCAGCCCGAACCGCGCCTTGCCCCGGATCTGCTCGACGCGCGGGTTCTCCTCGAGCGGCTGCGCCAGCTCCGGCGTCCGGTCGTCGAAGCGCTCCACCTTACGGTTCGAAAACATGAACGAGCCGATCTGTTCCGATCCGATGGCCATGCGCGGCGAAATTTCCAGGTCGGCCGCCAGCCGGAACATCTCGAAGGCCGTCTCCTCGACCGCCTGCCGCACCTCCTCGAGCGCCGCCGCCGCGAACAGCCCGTGCTCGATCAGCTTGTTGCGGAACGCCGTGATGGAATCGGCCCGCTCCCACAGCTCGATCTCCTCGCGCGAGCGGTAGCTGGAAGCGTCCGAAGGCGAGTGGCCGCTGATGCGGTAAGTGACCGTGTCCAGCAGCACCGGCCCGCGCCCTTCGGCCAGCACCCGCATCTTGCGCCGGAACGCGTCGATCACCGGCAACGGGTCATAGCCGTTCACCCGCTCGGCGTGCATCTGGTCGGGATTGACGCCGGCGCCGATCCGCGCGATGAACTCGCAGCCCATCGTCTCCCCGTACGGCTGCCCGCCCATGCCGTAGTGGTTGTTCATGCAGTTGAAAATGATCGGCAGGCCGCCGCCCAGCTCCGGGTCCCACAGCTTGCGGAACTGGTCCATCGCCGCAAACGTCATCCCCTCCCACACCGGGCCGCAACTGAAAGACGCGTCGCCGATGTTCGCCACCACGATGCCCGGCTTCCGGTTGACGCGCTTGAACAGCGCCGCCCCCGGCGCGATCGAGCCCGAAGCGCCCACGATCGCGTTGTTCGGATAGATGCCGAAGGGCGTGAAGAAGGCGTGCATCGATCCGCCGCAGCCCCGGTTGAATCCCGTCTGGCGAGCGAAGATCTCGCTGAAGGCCCCGTAGACGAGAAACTTCTTCGCCAGTTCCTTCACCGTGCCGGCGTGGTCCTTTTCGAGCGGCCGCAAAATCGCCCCGTCCAGATACGACCGCATGATCTCGAGCAGCCCTTCGTCGCTCATCTTGCGGATCGCAGACATCCCCTTCGCCAGAATCTCGCCGTGGCTGCGGTGCGACCCGTAGATGTGATCCTCCGGCGCCAGCAGGAACGCCATCCCCACCGCCGCCGCCTCCTGCCCGATCGACAGGTGCGCCGGCCCCAGATGGTTGTAAGCCACGCCGCGGTAGGAGCCCTTCAGCTTGATCTCGTTCAGAATCGTCTCGAAGGACCGGATCAGGCACATGTCGTGGTAGATGGCCAGAAACTCCTCCGGCGTGTACGTCGCCATCTCCTCCGCGAAGCTCCGGGCGTACGCATTCATCTCGATGTCGGTGAAGTGAATGCGCCCCCGCGCCAGAACCTTCGCCGGCTCGATCAGGATCGATTTCGGCATGCTCCTCACTCCCGGCCCGCCCGCACGATCGCCTCCTTGAGCGCCTCGCTGACCGTCGGGTGGGGAAACACCATCTCCCGCACGTCGGCGGCGCGCATCTCCATCTCGATCATGCAGGCCGCTCCGAAGATGAACTCGCTCGCGCCGTCCCCGATGGCGTGCACCCCGAGCAGGTTGCCGTGCCTGGCCCCGACAAGAACCTTGACGAAGCCGGAGCCGCCCTCGTTCTCGATCAGGAACCGGCCCGCGATTCCCATCGGCGCCACCGACTTGACGTAGTCGACGCCCTGCTCGCGCAACTGCTCCTCGGTCCGCCCCACGCTCGCCACCTCCGGATGCGTGTAAATGACCGCCGGAATCGCCTCGTACCGGATGCGGTCCTTCCGGCCGAACATGTTGTTCACCGCCACGATCCCCTCGCGCGTGGCGGCGTGCGCCAGCAACATCCTCCCGGTCACGTCGCCGCAGGCCCACACGCCCGGCACATTCGTCTTCCCGATCTCCGACGTCCGGATGCCCCGCTCGTCGTAGTCGACGCCCGCCTCGTCCAGCCCCGCGTCCTCGACGCGCGGAACCCGCCCGGTCGCGTTGAGAACCCAGTCGGCCTCCACGACCCCCGGGCGGCCCTCTTTGTTTTCGTAATGCACCGAGCCGGCCGCAATCCGGACGATCCGCGAGCCGAGCTCGAACCGCACGCCGGCCCGGGCCGCCGCCTCCGTCAGGCGCCCGGCGACGTCCCGGTCGGCCGCCGCCGAGATCTCGGGCAGCACGTCGAACACGGTGACCTCCGTGCCCGCCTCGGCGAAGAAGCTGGCGAATTCCATCCCGATGTAGCCGGCGCCGATCACGGCGAGCCAGCGCGGAAGCTCGGCCAGTTCGAGCACGGTCGTCGAGTTCAGCACGCGCGCCGAGTCGATCCCCGGTATCGGCGGCGTCGCCGGCCGCGAACCCATCGCGAGCAGAATGTTCCGCGCCTCCTCCACTGCGCCGTTCACTCGAACCCGGTTGCGCGCCTCCAGACGCCCCCGCCCGCGGATCACCGTGACGCCGCTGCGCTCGAGCAGGCTCTCGACGCCCCGCGCGAGCGTCGCCACGATCCTCGCCTTTCGCTCCTGAAGCGCCGCTAGGTCCAGCCCCGCCTCCGACAGCCGGATGCCGTAGCGCGCCGCCTTCCGGCACTCGGCGAGCAACTTGGAAGTTTTCAGGAACACCTTCGTCGGAATGCAGCCTTCGTGCAGACACACGCCGCCCAGGCGGCCCTCCTCGATCAGCGCCACGCGCTTGCCCATGCGCGCCGCGTGGGCCGCCGCCTCGTAACCTCCCGGGCCGCCGCCGATCACGATCAGATCGTACATGCCTTCGGTTCCCTCATAGCTCCGCCGCGGTCAACTCCTCGACCCGCTCGATCTTCTCGCATAGCTTCCGCAGAAAGCGCGCCCCCGGCGCTCCGTCGATCACCTGGTGGTCGAGCGTCAGCGACAGCCCGATATGTTCGACGAAGGCGACCTCGCCGTCGCGCCTCACCGGCTTGAGCTGAATGGCGTTCACCCCCAACACAGCCACCTGCGGCGGATTCAGGATCGGCGTGAACGACTCGATCCCGAGATTCCCCAGATTGCTCACCGTAAACGTGGCGCCGGTGATCTCCTCGGTGCCGATGGCGCCGCTCACCGCCTGCTCGGTCAGCAGCCGGATCCGCCGCGCCAGCTCGGCCAGCGACAGCTCCTGGCTGTTTTTGATCACCGGAACGATCAGGCCCCGCGGCGTGTCGCAGGCGAAGCCCAAATGTATCCGTTCGTGCCGGTACAGGCGTCCCTCGATCAGCTCGGCGTTGACCTCGGGCGCTTCCTTGAGGGCTTTCACCGTGCAGTACATCACCAGGTCGTTGATGTTGATCGCTTCGCCGGCCGCCTTCAGGCGCTGGCGCACCGCCACGAGCCCGGTCGCGTCCGCCGAGGTATGCAGCGTGTACTGCGCCGTATGCGCCAGCGACTCGCGCATCCGCCGCGCGATGATTTCGCGCACCCCGGCCAGCTTCACCGGCGGCTCGGCCAGATCGCGCGCCCGCACCATCCGGTTGATCCCCGTCCCCTCGCCGCGCACCGCATAGCCTTCCTCGAGCAGGACCCGCGCCAGCGAGGAGACGCGCGGCGCCGCGTAGTAGAGCCGCTTCAGATCCTCCTCAAGCACCCCCCCAGCCGGGCCCGCCCCC
>JBBIMZ010000043.1:8129-13013 GCA_037444135.1 Solibacteraceae bacterium | reverse complement strand
GCCGCCCTGGCAGCGCTGGTCTGGATCAGCGAGGCGCTGTTCTAAGGCGGCCGCCGGCCGCAGGGAGGCGGAAGCGTAACGGCGTGCACTTTCCGATTTCAGGCGTCGACGTGGCGCCCTGGATTCCGCCGCTGGTCGCTTTCGCCATCTCGACCGCCGTCAGCCCTGCGGGCGTCTCAGGCGCCTTCCTGCTTCTGCCGTTTCAGATGAGCATGCTGGGTTTCACCAGCCCGGCCGTCAGCGCCACTAACCTCCTCTACAACGTCATCGCCATTCCCGGCGGCGTCTCGCAATATATCCGCGAGGGCCGCATGGCCTGGCCGATCGCCTGGACGACGCTCGCCGGCACGCTGCCCGGCATCTTCCTGGGCGCGATCGTGCGGGTCCGGTATCTGCCGGACGCCCGCTCGGCGAAGTTTTTCGTCGGCCTGGTGCTGCTGTGGCTCGGCCAGCGCCTGCTGGCCGAGTACTTCACCAGCCGGCGCGGCGGCAACGCCCCGATGCGGGCGATCGAAGCCAAGTTCGCCGGAAAGCTTCCCAAAGAGGCCGTCGTGCGGACGCGCCGCATCTCGCTGCGGCGCATCGAGTACGACTTCTGGGGCGAGACTTTTTCGTTCCATCCCGCCGGCCTGTTCGCGCTCGCCCTGGCCGTCGGCATCGCCGGGGGCATTTACGGCATCGGCGGCGGCGCCATCATCGCGCCGTTCGTCGTGAGCGTCCTGCATCTGCCCGTCTACACGGTGGCGGGAGCCGCGCTGTTCGGCACGTTCGCGACCTCGATCGCCGGCGTGGGCTTCTTCGAGCTGCTCGGCCGCCTGCACGCATCCCCGCACGCGCCGGTGCGCCCGGACTGGTTGCTCGGGGCGCTGTTCGGGATCGGCGGCCTGGCCGGCACTTCCCTCGGGGCGCGCCTGCAAAAGTACCTGCCCGAGCGCTGGATCCGCCTGCTGCTGGGCCTGCTCGTGATAGGTATCGCGGCGGGCTACATCGGGCAGTTCTTTCTATAGATATTAAGACCTTTTTATTCTATACTAGAAAGTAGGGGCGCGGCCGCAGGACCGCTTCCGGGGGAAAGGAGAACGCCATGTTCGACTGGCTCGAGTTCGGCCGGGGGCCGCTGTTCCGATTCTGTTTCGCGCTGATGCTGCTCGGCCTGCTGCGCCTGGCAGTTCTGGCCGCGCTTCGGGCGCGCAACGGCTACAACGCTTCGGCCGCCGGGGCGGAGAGCGCCCCAGGGAGCGACGCGGTTTTCGGATCGCCATTCTGGCGCTGGCTCCGCGCCGCTGCGCTGGTGGTCTTTCACACAGGGTTGATCTCGCTGGCGCTGTTCGTCGCCGCCCATGTCTTTGCCTGGCGGCGGGCGGTCGGCTTCGCCTGGTTTGCGCTTCCCAAAGACGTTTCCGACCGTCTGGCCCTGCTGACGCTGGCCTCCGGCGCGATCCTGTTCCTCCTGAGCTCCATCGAACTGGCGCGACACCCCGCGCCCGGCCGGCGTCCTGTGTGGCTGCTCGTGTTGCTGCTGCCCGTCCTCACCGGGTATCTAGCCGCAAACATTGCTCTCGATCCGGACTCCTACCGCACGGTGATGCTCTTCCACGTCTATTCCGGGAACCTGATCCTGGCGGCCATTCCGTTCACGCGCGTCGCCGACTGCGTCCTTCTACCCCTGACGCGCTTCGTCACGCGCTCGCCCTGGCAACCGCTGGCTGAGATCTTGACGCTTCCGGCGTGGCTTCCTCACCGTCCTGCCGCGCCGCTGCCCGTAACTCGCAGCCAGGAGCATTGACGCCATGCCGTTTGCGATCCTGACCGACACCACCAAATGCATCGGCTGCCGCCAATGCGTCATCGCCTGCAAGAAGGAGAACCAGCTTCCGCCCGACGTTCCCCGGCGATGGATTCTCGAGGACGGCCTTTCGGCCCGCAACTGGACTTCGGTGGTCGACCGGCCCGGCGGCAAATATGTGCGCAAACAGTGCCGCCACTGCTTGGAGCCGGCCTGCGTGTCGGCCTGCCCGGTGGGTGCGCTTCAGAAAACCGAAGTGGGCGCGGTCATCTACGACGGCGACAGGTGCATGGGATGTCGCTATTGCATGATGGCGTGTCCGTTCGGCATTCCGAGGTACGACTGGGACCAGCCGGTCCCTTACATCCGCAAGTGCGTCCTCTGTTATACGCGCATCGTCGCCGGACGCCCGCCCGCCTGCGTCGAGGCCTGTCCCACCAAGGCCACGATTTTCGGCGAGCGCGCCGCCCTGCTCGAGATCGCTCATCAAAGACTGCGGGAAGCGCCCGGCAAATACCTCGACAAGGTTTGGGGCGAGTTCGAAGTGGGCGGGACCTCGGTGCTCTACATTTCCGACATCGACCTGAGTTTCCTCACGCGCGGGCAGGAGCTCTCGCGCGAGCCCGTGCCCGAGCGCACCAAACTCGCCATGAACGCCGTGCCCTTCGCTTTCCTGGGCGTGGTGAGCACGATGGCGGCGGTCAACTGGATTATCAACCGCCGTATCAAGCTCGAGCGCGGCGAGCCGGAGGAGGGCGGCGATGCATAGAGCGCGCGTCTTCAAGCTGATCCTGTGGCTGTTCACCGGTCTGGCGGCCGCGGTGGCGGCCGGGCGGTTCCTGTTCGGCCTAGGGGCCACCACCAACCTCTCTGACGCCACTCCCTGGGGCCTCTGGATCGGCTTCGACGTCATGAGCGGCGTCGCGCTGGCCGCCGGCGGCTTCATCGTCACCGCGATCGTGTATATCTTCCGGCTCGAGCAGTTCCGCGCCGTCGTCCGCCCTGCGGTGCTGACGGCGTTTTTGGGCTACGTGGCGGTCGCCATCGGCCTGGTCTTTGACCTCGGCCTGCCCTGGAACATGTGGCACATGATCGTTTACTGGAACCCGCGCTCGCCGCTGTTCGAGGTCGGCTGGTGCGTGATGCTGTATCTGACGGTGCTGGCGCTCGAGTTCTTCCCCGTGCCCGCCGAGCAGTTCAGCGCGCTGGCGCGCGTCCGCGGCGCCCTCCTGCGCATCCGGCTGCCGCTGGTCATTGCCGGCATCGGCCTGTCGACGCTGCACCAGTCCTCGCTGGGCTCGCTGTTTCTGCTCATGCCCTATCACCTGCACCCGCTGTGGTATTCGCCGATTTTGCCCGTGAACTTCTTCGTTTCCGCGGTCGGCCTGGGCCTGTTGATGGTGATCTTCGAAAGCCACACGACGGCCTGGTTCTACCACCGCAAGCCGGAAACGGAGTTGCTTGCCCGCTTCGGCGGCGCGGCGCGATGGGTGCTGCTCGGCTACCTCGCGCTGCGGTTCACCGACCTGGCCGCCCGCGGCCAGCTCCACCACCTGTGGGCGCCGGCCTGGCAGACGGGCATGTTCTGGTTCGAGATCCTCTTGATGGTCGTGGCGCCGGTGCTCCTGCTGTCGATTCCGTTCGTGCGCCACTCGGCGTTCGGCCAGTGGATCGGCGCCGGACTCGGCGTCTGGGGCGTGGTCGTCAATCGGATCAACGTCGGCGGCTTCGTCCACACGGGGCGGGGTTACTATCTGCCGTCGTGGACGGAACTGGCCATCTCCTGCGGCGTGGTTTCGATGGCCGTGCTGGCCTTCATGTTCATGGTGGAGCGGTTCCACATCTGGGAAGAGCGCCCGGCCGATCCGGCGATCGCCGCCGAAGACCTGCCGGAGTCCGACGCGCTGCGGCCGCACTGGCTGGGGAGGCGTCGCGCGGCCGCCGAGGCGTATTCGCTGGCCTTCGTGCTGGCGGCTGCGTTCGGCTTCGCGCTCCTGTCACCGCAACCCGCCGAGAGTCGTGGCATTCTCCCGACGCCGGCCCGCCATGCCCGCGGCGGCGACGAACTCAGGATCGACGGCAATCTGGACGGCTTCGGCGTCACGTTCCGGCACGCCTCCCACCAGGATGTCGCCGGCGGCAAAGAAGGCTGCGTCACCTGCCACCACATGAACCTGCCCCGCGACCGCAACAGCGCCTGTAGCGAGTGCCACCGCGACATGTACCTGCCTTCGGATGCGTTCCGGCACGACTGGCACGCCTCCTCGCGCGGCGCGGGTCTGGCCTGCGTGGAATGCCACCTCAAGGGGGCGCTTCGCAGCGCGGACACGGCCAGGCACTGCAACGAATGCCACAAGGACTTGATCCCGGAAGGCGCCCCGATCGCCGTTAAACGGTACCGCGCCGTCGGCTACGTCCAGGCGATGCACCAGCTCTGCATCGGCTGCCACGCGGGCCTGGGCGAAGAGATGACGCGCTGCGGAGCCTGCCACCACGGCCTCGAAGACTTCATCGATGCGCCGGAAGTTTCCTGGCGGAGGCTCGAAAAACGCGGCAAGCGCGGCGTTCTGCCGCCGTACTGCTTCTGGCGGGTTGCCGGCTCTCTCCGATCCGATCTGACAGGTCGCAAGGTTGCGCCCCGCTCCGGGACTCCGTATAATGCCCCCAAACCCCGGGAGGGCAAAGCCATGAAGATCGACCGCAGAACGTTTGTTCGCACCGCCGCCGGCGGTGCCATGGGGGCGCTTCTGTCGCTGGCGGCCCTCGAGAACCGGCCCCGGTCCACCATCAAGCTCGGCACTTCGTTTACGCCCAATCCGACCGAAGAGGATCTGGCGATGCTCCGGCACGCAGGCCTCGACGCCGTCTCGATCTGGACGACGATCGAGAACAACAACGCAGACTGGATGCTGGCCACACGCAAGCGCCTCGAGGCGAACGGCATCGAGGTCTACAACATCGGCATTCTCGACCTGCACTGCGACCCGACCATCGTGCTCGGACTGGAGGCCGAGAAAGCAAAGTAGGGGAATTACGGCAAATCCAGGAACAACAAGGCCCCGGCCGCATGCACGTCCCCAACAAACCCGATAATGGCC
>JBBIMZ010000043.1:6473-8119 GCA_037444135.1 Solibacteraceae bacterium | reverse complement strand
ACCTGAACAACCTCGGCCGCGCCGGCATCCACTACACCACCTACGCGCATATGGCCAACATCAAGATCCCGCGCGTCCCCGGCTATTATCAGACTTCGATCGAGACGGCCCGCGGCGGCGCGCCGACGCGCCAGTTCGATCTAAAAGTCGCGCGCCGGCTCCCGAACTCCCACGGCCGCGACTATCCCGAAGAGCACATCTGGGGCACTTTCACGCGTTTCATTCGCGCCGTGATTCCCGTAGCGGAAAAGAACAGAGTGCGCATCGGCCTCCATCCGGACGACCCGCCCGTCGATACGCTCGGCGGCGTGGCGCGCATCTTCCGCAACGTCGAGGGCTACCGCCGCGCCTTCGAGATCGCCGCTTCGGAGAACTTCGGGATCTGCCTCTGCATCGGCACCTGGGCGGAGGGCGGCAAAATGATGGGGCTCGAGCCGGTCGAGGCGGTGCGGCACTTCGGCGCGCACAAGAAGATTTTCAAAGTGCACTTCCGCAATGTTTCCTCGCCGCTGCCCAAGTTCCGCGAGACGTTCGTCGACGAAGGCTACTTGGACATGTACCAGGTGATGAAGGCGCTCAAGGAAGTGGACTTCCGCGGGATCGTCATTCCCGATCACGTGCCGGGCGGCGGCTACCGGATGGTGAATTACGCCTTTACGCTGGGCTACATGAAAGCCTTGCGCGACCAAGTCGAGCGCGAATCGCGCGCTTGACTCCTATCGGCTCTCTTCCGGATAGAGCTCCTTGTAAAGCCAGGCGCGCGCGCGGATCCAGTCCCGATCGATCGTGCGCTCGCTGACGCCGAGCAGGCCGGCGATGTCCTGCTCGGAGAGCCCGGCGAAGAAGCGGTATTCGACGATCTTGCGCAGCCGCGGTTCGAGCCGGTCCAGCCGCGCCAGCGCCGCGTCGAGCGAGGGCATTTCCGCCATCTCGAGGCTGAAGCCGATTTTCACGCCGGTCAGCGTCGTCAACGACAGGCCGGCGCCGCGCTTTTGCGCGAGTCGCTTCCGCGCCCAGTCCGCCAGCACTTTCCGCAACGCCCGGGCGGCGATCGCCGCCAGTTGGAGGCGGCTCTGCGGCTCGAGCTGCTGGTCGTCGGTCAGCTTCCGGCAGGCTTCCTGAACGAGCGCCGACGGCGAGAGCGTCTGATGATCCCAAGGGTCTCGCAGCGCCTCCTCGGCGAGCCGGCGCAGTTCGCGGTAGACGAGGCGGAAAAGCTGTTCCAGTGCTGCGCGGTCGCCGGAGGAGGCCTGCTGCAAAAGCTGGTTCACTCCACCGGGACGTCCGGCCCTCTCGGTACTCTCCATAACGGACAGGCGCTCCGAGCGAAGGCGGAATCGCTGGAGGTCCGGCGCTCGCCGAACATCACCAGTGTAGCGCGCCGGGTCTCAGGATTCCGTCAGGGACGCTCCGAAGGGTTCTCTTCGGCGACAGCCTCCACTGCCGGAGCCTCTGCGACCGTGGCCGCCTGCTGCGCCCGCTCCTTCTCGACGATCGCCTGGTACCAGAGCGGATGATGATGCTCGGCCCACTTGCGCGTCACGTAGCCGTCCACCAGCACGCGCCAGGTGCCCGGATTGGCGATCGTGCCCAGGTACGCGTGCGCCACCACGCCCGCGATCAGCACGAAGCCGAGCAGATTATGA
>JBBIMZ010000043.1:0-6463 GCA_037444135.1 Solibacteraceae bacterium | reverse complement strand
CGAGGTGAACACCAGCGCCGGAAGCGAGACCAGCCCTTTGAAGATCAGCAGCAGGCCCGTCACCGACATCAGGTTCCCGACGATCGTCGTGTACCAGTAAAACATCTTCTGGCCTGCGTTAAACCGCCCCGCCGGCACCACGCCCTTGTAGCCCAGGTAACCTCCGATCACCCGGACCCACTCCTTGTCGTAGTCGGCAAACAGCGCGTCTTTGAACCACACCACCGAACCCATGATCGTGGTCACCACGAAGACGATCCCGAAAACGATGTGGACGGTGCGCACCTGCTCCGGCGAGTTGAACAGCAGCTCCTGCCAGGCTACGAGGTTGAAGGCCATGATCAATCCCGTGACCATCAGCGCGACGAAAGAAATCAGCCGGAACAGATGGATGCCCCGCTCTAGCAGACTGAAGCGCTGGATCTCGTGGCTGAACGGCTCGAACGGGATCCGTTTCGGCCCGTAGCTGTGATAGTGCAGCGTGATCAGAAACACCACGAGCATGAGCCCGAAGCTGGTCAGCGGACGGAGAATCTCCAAATGCAGGGAGCTGAGCGTGAAAGCGAAAGAACCGGCGCCGATGCCTACGCCCATCGGCTGGCTGACGGGGCGGCCGTCGGGCCCGAACAGGCTGATGTAGCGCGGCCCTTTGAAGAAGTGCGCGTCGGTGGCGTGACACTCGATGCACTCGTGCGTTCCCAGCGCGACGCGCGCCGGGGCCACGTTGTGGCTGATCGGAAAATCGATCTTTGCCAGTCCGGTCAGATCGTAGTTCAGCCGCGCCAGTTGCCCTCGCTCGTCCAAATGGAAAGCCCCGGCCGCACTTATGTAGACCGGATGGACCCGGCGGAAGCGGCGGTTGCCCCGCAGCGTATTCGCGTAAGCCTTCAGGCCGGCGATGATCTCCTCGTCGCGGTTCACCTCCGGGTTGCCGTCCTTGTTGTCGTCGGTGACGGCGGCCTGGAAGAGCTTCCAACCCGCAGCCTGCTCGCGGAGAAACAGCGGGTAGAGGATGCCGTCCTCATCCAGGTTGCCCCACCAGACCATCAGGAAGCTGTTGAACGGATAGATCCTGCCGCCTTCGCGGCGCTCGTAGTCCGGCCCCCAGGTGGCCGGATCGCCCGCCTGCTTGACCCCGGGCGGCTTGGTGACAAACACCAGTTCGCCCGTCGTCGACTCGAACCCCATCGTCGTCGCCCGCTGGATCTTCGGGATGTGGCAGGTCTGGCAGGCCAGACGCTTGACGTGGGACGGCCGGACCGTCTTGTGCCGCGGCAGCGTCGCGCCGCCGAAGCCGCTCTCGTGACACTCCTTGCAGTCGCGCATCGTATCGTCCAGCTCGTCGGCGACGCGGTTGATCTCCGAGCGGCCCTTGGCGATTTGGTGGTCGAGTTCCGCCGGATGGCAATCCACGCACTCCATGCCCTGCTGGTAGTGAATCTCCGGATTGTGCATGTCCGACCAGGTGAAGCCGCGCTTGTAGACGTCCGAGCGCCGGTGGCAGTAGCTGCAATTCATCGACGGCGGCGGGCCGTTCCAGGGCAGCAGCACCGTCCCGTCGGCATTGAAAAAACGCGTGTTATAGGTCACCTTCGGCGTTTCACCGTTCTTGACCGCCCCTTCGACAATTCCCAGCCCCGTCGCCGCCACGATCGCCCATTGGTAGTTGCCTTTCTCGAGCTGGGCGATCCGCTCCTCGAAGTTGTAGCCGCGCAGGTGGCACAGGAAACAATCGGCCTCGACGACGCCGCTGCGGTCCCAGGCGCTTCGGTAGTAGTCGCCGTCCAGCGTATCGCGAAGCTGCGGGTTGGCCTTCAAGTGCTGGTCGTACCGGTTGCCTTCCCGGTCCTTTTCGAGCCCTCCGCCGCCGGGATGGCAGGCCCCGCACGGGGCGTTGTAGGGTCCGATCCGCGAAAAGCCGACGAAGTCGTACGCCGTCAGGTCGATCTCCTCCAGAAACCGGTTCTTCTTCTTGGCGAACTGGCGGGGCGTGAACGGGTACCAGCCACCCATCTTGCCGTGGGTCAGCTCCCAGGGTCGCCGACTCCCTTTCGCAAACTCGTCCGAGATCTTGTCCCAGCCCATCTGGAAGTGGTAACCGGAAGTGATGGTGGCGTAGTCGTGGCAGGTGCCGCAGGTGTTCTCCGTGCTGAACGGCACAGTGGCGTTCTCGCCCTTGATCGGATTGATGACGTTGAAATCTTTGTCGTAGAGCGGCACCGCGGGATGCTGTGCCGCCGCCGGCCAGCCGGCAACGCTCAGCGCCAGGACGACTCGTTGAATCCAATCGGACCGGAAACTCATGCTCCGACGGGCTCCCTGCTCACGAGCATACACGAGTCCGGCGCTCCCCTTCAGATGCGGCCGGATCTGCTACACTCGCTGTGCCGGGCTGGAACCGGCGGCGAATCGGAGGCGCAGTGAAACGTCTGGGAGCTTTCCTCCTCATCCTGGGGGCTTCCGTATGCGCCGGTCCGCCTCCAGCCGCGATTACGATCGACTACCCGCTCGCCGGCTCGGTCTTCCCGCCGGACTTCGCGCCGCCCACTTTCCTCTGGCGGGACGGTGCCCCGCAGGCGGTCGCCTGGCGCGTCGAGATCCGTTTCTCCGTCGGCGCCGCACCGCTTCGCTTCGACGTAACGGGCGAGCCGTTCGACTTCGGCCCGATCGATTCCCGCGCCGTCGCCGACACCAACCGGCCGCCCGAGCTCACCGCCGAGCTCGCCGCGACCAAGACCTGGAAGCCCGACCCGGCCACGTGGGAGACCATCAAGAAGCATTCGGTGCGCCGCCCGGCCACCGTCACCCTGACCGGCTACTCCGACCCCCAGCGGCGGAGGCTGGTTTCCCGCGGCGCCGTCACCATCGAAACATCCGCCGACCCTGTCGGCGCGCCCATCTTCTTCCGCGACGTGCCCCTGATGCCCTCGGAAACCGAAAAGGGCGTCATCAAGCCTCTGGCCCGGGCCGGCATTCCGCTGATCGCTTGGCGCCTCCGTGACGTCTCCGAGCCGGAAAGCCGCCTCCTGATGACGGGACTGCACACCTGCGCCAACTGCCACTCGTTCTCGCTCGATGGCAAGACGCTCGGCATGGACCTGGACGGTCCCCGCAACGACAAAGGCATGTACGCCATCGTCCCGGTCGCGCCTCACACAGCCATCCGCAACGAGGATGTCGTCGCCTGGACCAACTTCCTCGGCAAACCCAAAGGCGACCTCCGCGTCGGCTTTATGTCCCAGGTCTCGCCGGACGGCCGCTGGGTCGTCACGATGATCAGCGGTTGGGAAAACTCCGCCGGCGAGCCTGCGGCCGCGCCGCGGCGCCGCCCTCGCCGCCAGCTCATCAGCAATTTCTACGTCGCCAATTTCAAGAATTTCGGATTCCTGCAGGTCTTCTATCCGACCCGGGGCATCCTGGCCGTCTACGACCGCGCCACCGGGCGCCTCCAGCCCCTGCCCGGCGCCGACGACCCCCGCCTCGTCCACACCAACGCCGTCTGGAGCCCTGACGGGAGCTACCTGGTCTTCGCCCGCGCCGAGGCGCGCGAGCCGTACCCGGAGGGCCGCAAGATGGCCGAATACGCCGGTGACCCCAATGAAACCCCCATCCAGTACGATCTCTACCGCATCCCGTTCAACCAGGGCCGCGGCGGCCGCCCCGAGCCCATCGCCGGCGCTTCGGCCAACGGCAGGAGCAACAGCTTTCCCAAAGTCTCCCCGGACGGCAAGTGGATCGTGTTCGTCAAGTGCCGCAACGGCCAGCTCATGCGTCCCGACAGCGAACTTTGGATCGTGCCCGCCGCAGGCGGCCAAGCCCGGCGCATGCGCGCCAACACCGCCCGCATGAATTCCTGGCACAGCTTTTCGCCGAACGGCCGCTGGCTGGTGTTTTCCTCCAAGGCCCGCTCTCCGTACACGCAGATGTATTTGACCCACCTGGACGAGGCGGGCAACGATAGCCCGGCCATCCTCATCGAGAACGCGACCGCCGCCAACCGGGCGGTGAATCTTCCCGAATTCGTCAATATTGCGCCCGGCGGGCTCCTGAGCATCGACGTACCGGCTGTGGAGTTCTACCGCATCTTCGACCTCGCCTGGGAAGCGGCCGAGCAGGGCCGCCATGAAGAAGCGATCTCCGGCTGGCGGCGCGCGCTCGAGTTGAGTCCCAACGACGCCCGGGTCCACATGAACCTCGGAGTGTCGTTGACCCGGGCGGGGAGAGCCGGGGAGGCGATGGCGCATTATCGCAAGGCCGTCGAACTCGACCCGGACTACCCGGAGGCTCAGATGAACCTGGGCGTGGCTCTGGCCGCCGCCGGCTCGCTGGACGAGGCGATCGCCCACTACCGGACGGCGCTCGAGCTCGATCCGGAATCCGTGGAGGCGTACAGCAACCTGGGCGCCGCCCTGGCCGCCGCCGGCCGCCTCGATCAGGCTGTCGCCGCCTACAGCAAAGCCCTGGAGCTCGCTCCCAGCCACGCCGAAGTTCAGAGCAATCTCGGCGTGGCTCTCGCCCGGGCCGGCCGTCTCGACGAGGCGATCCTCCACCTCGATCAGGCTTTCCAGGCCAAACCCGAATCCGCCGAGATCCACAACAACCTTGCGCGCGCTCTTGCGCGTGCCGGCCGCCTCGAGGAAGCCATCGCCCGCTTCGAGCGCGCCCTCGCGGAGCATCCGGACTCGGCCGAACTTCACAATAGCCTCGGCGTCGCTCTGGTGTGGGCGCGGCGGCCCGAGCCGGCGGAGGCCCACTTCCGTAAGGCGCTGGAGCTGAAGCCTGCGTTTGTCGAGGCTCGCTACAACCTCGGCGACACGCTCTATTTCTTGCAAAGCAAGGCCGCGGAGGCTTTGGCCGAATGGCGGCAAGTGCTCGCCGTGGCGCCCAACCACGTAGCCGTGCTCGACCAAACCGCCCGGCTGCTGGCCACCTCCCCGGACGCCGCTCTTCGTGACGGCCTCGAAGCCGTCAAGCTGGCCGAACGCGCTGCGCAACTCACCGGAGGACGCCGGCCCGAGATCCTCGACACGCTCGCGGCCGCTTACGCCGAGGCCGGCCGTTTCGCCGAAGCCGTCCAAACCGCCCGCCGCGCCCTGGAGCTGGCAAGCGAATCCGGCGACGCTTCGCTGGTTGCGGCGCTTCAGGCCAGGCTCGCCCTCTACAAGAGCGGCAATCCGCTTCGCGCCGCCCGTTAGTGGAACAGTACAATCGGAAGTGACGCACCGCGCAGCATGATCCAGACTCTCTTCGGCACGGCCGAGCGGGAACCGAATCTGTTCGAGCGCCTCAAGAGGGGCATCCAGAAGACCCGCCGCGGCCTGATGGAGCATCTCGACCAGGTTATCGCCGGCAAAAAGCAAATCGACGCCGACCTGCTCGAAGAGCTCGAGTTCACCCTGATCACCGCCGACATCGGCGTCAAGACGACGGCGGAGATTCTCGATCTGGTCCGAACGCGGGCGGACCGGCGCGAACTGGCCGATCCGAGCGAAGTCAAGAATCTCATCCGCGAACACCTGCTCGAAGTGCTCCAGGGCGCTGAGCGGCCTCCCGTCCCGGTGGCCGAGCCGCCCGCCGTCATCCTGGTCGTGGGCGTCAACGGTACGGGCAAGACGACGACGATCGGCAAACTCGCCTGGCGATTCAAAAACGAGGGCCGCTCCGTTTTGCTGTGCGCTGCCGACACTTTCCGCGCCGCCGCCATCGAGCAGCTCGAGATCTGGGGTGAGCGCACCGGCGTCGACGTGATCCGGCAAAAGCCGGGCGCCGATCCGAGCGCCGTCCTCTTCGACGCCTTGCAAGCCGCCCGCGCTCGCAAAACCGATTGCGTGATCGTCGACACCGCCGGTCGCCTGCATACCAAGTCCAACCTGATGGCGGAGCTAGAGAAGATGCGCCGCACCGCGCAGCGGCTCGTTCCGGGCGCGCCGCACGAAGTGCTGCTCGTTCTGGACGCCACCACCGGCCAGAACGGCCTGGAACAAGCCCGCCGCTTCACGGAAACCAGCGGCGTCACCGGCATCGTCCTCACCAAGCTCGACGGCACGGCCAAGGGCGGCGTGGTCATAGCCATCACGCGCGAGCTCAACCTTCCGGTGCGCTATGTCGGCGTGGGCGAGAAACTGGACGATCTGCTGCCGTTCGACCCGGAGAAGTTCGTCGCGTCGCTGTTCGAGCCGTAATGTCTCAATTCATGAAAGAAGCGCTCGAGCTGGCGCGCTGCGGCGCCGGGCGCACCAGCCCGAATCCCGCCGTCGGAGCCGTGCTCGTCGCCGGCGGCAAAATCGTCGGCCGGGGCTACCACACCTGGGCGGGCAAGCGCCACGCCGAGATCGTGGCGCTCGAGGAGGCCGGCGAGCAGGCGCGCGGCGCCACGCTCTACATTACGCTGGAGCCTTGCTGCCATGAAGGCCGCACCGGCCCGTGCACGGAGCGCCTCATCGCCGCCGGCGTCGCCCGGGTC
>JBBIMZ010000042.1:0-13084 GCA_037444135.1 Solibacteraceae bacterium | reverse complement strand
CCTGCGTGGAGGCCCAGACCGTCAGGGTCCCCCCGGGCCGATCGAGGTGGGCGACACGCCGATCGACATCGCCGTCAGCCTCGATTCCCGCTACGCGTTCATACTGAGCTCGAACTCCCGGCGCCTGACGCGGATCGACCTTTCGAGCAACACGGTTGCCGGCGAGCTGACCATACCCGGCATTTCGACAGCGGTCACCGCCGCGCCCAACGGGATGCTGTATGTCGGCGCGACCAACCGCCTGTTCGAGATCGACGGCAACGCGATGACGCGCCGGGGTGAAATCGCCCTGAACGGCACGCCGGCCAGGCCTTCGTTCACCCCGGACGGACGCTACGCCGTGGCCGTCAACACCGCAATCTTCACCAATAGCCCGATCTTCTGGCTGTTCGACCTCGAAACCCGTTCCGCCACGGCGGTGCGCGCCGGCGACACGACCTTTCCCGATGTGGCTTACCGGGAGGTGCTGGTCGTCAGCAACTCGCGCGCGATCCTGCTCTCTACCGACAAGCGGCTCTTTCAATTGACGCTGCCGGCGCTCGCTCTCTCCCAACTGACGGTGTTCGCCGTCGGGCAGCCCATCGAAGTGAGCGCTTTCGCCGTCTCCGACGAAGTCCCCGCGGCGCGATCTCTTTATTACCTGAACCCTCTCGGGTTGCACCGTCTGGACTTGGCGACGAACCGGCTGAATCCGGACGCGCCCGTGCCCGTCACCGGCTCGCCCATTGGTCTCTCCTTCGCCGGGGCGGCCGCGACCGGTTCGCCGGCGCAGCTCATCCTCTACAACCAGTCACAGAGCATCAATGCGGGCGACACCTTCAGGCCACTGGTGGTGCGTGCGGCCGATGCCAACGGCCGGCCGCTCTTTGACGTGCCGGTGACGTTTTCGACGGCCGCCTCCGGCATCACGCTATCGGCGACCAGCGCCAACACCAACGCCGACGGCCTTGCGATGACGGGAGTCGATCCGGGCACGGTCACCGGCCAGTTCACCGTCACGGCCCAGGCGGGCTCGCTGTCGGCCACCTTCAATCTGGCCGTCGGCACGGGCGGCCTGCCGGGCGCTCAGGGGATTCAGATCAAGTCCGGCAACGGCCAGGTAGTGCGCGAATTCGGGATCGCCGAGCCGATGGTCGTCGTTGTCCGGGACCCGGCCGGCAACCCTGTTTCCAACGTCCCGATCACATGGGAGTTGCAGGAGGGTGCGGGGACGCTCCAAAGCTTCGAGAGCGCCACCGATGCGAACGGCGAAGCTCGCGCGCAGTTCATCGGCGCCTCGGTGCCCCCTGGCTTTTCGTACCAGCAAGCGCGAATTCGGGCCTCGACCGGTACGGAGAGCGTCGATTTCTGGGTCACCACGGTTCTGGCGTTTCTGCCCGGTCAGGGGATCCCGGCGCCGGCTCCCCTGGTGGTGCTCGTCCGTCCGGAGCAGGGCGTGTTCAACATCACGGGCCGGGCGGGCGAGACTCTCACCGCCGCGATCGAAGTGCGGGTGATCGTGCAGGCAGGGTTACAATTCGGCCAGCCGCTGCCCAACGTCGGGCTCACGGCCGGCACCGGAAACGACCCGCTCACCGGAGTCTCAGCAACCTGTGTCGGCGGTACGGTTCTCACCGACGAGACCGGCACCGCCAAGTGCGACCTCCGGCTCGGCGGCGTGATCGGAACGGCGAATCTGCTGGCGAATGTCGGCAATATCGCAAACTACAATTTCACCCTGACTGTGACGCCTGGGCTGCCGGCGCGCGTCAACAAGCTCCAGGGGGACGGCCAGATCGGCAAACCGGGTGAGCGGCTGCCGCTGGCGCTCCTTGCCGAGGTTACCGACTCTTTCGGCAACCGGCTCTCGGGCGTTCCGGTGCAATGGTCGGTTTCGCCGGCGGGAGCGGCGACGCTGTCGAGCGTCGTCTCCACGACGGACCTCCGCGGGCGAACATCGGCCCTGGCTACTTTGGGACAGACGCCCGGCCAAGTGCAGGTCACGGTCACGGCCGGCTCGGCGAGCGCCACCTTTACGCTCACCATCGAAGTGACGGCGGCCCAAATCCGGAAGGTGTCGGGCGACAATCAGAGCGCGGTGATCAACCAGGCGTTTCCATCCCCGCTGGTCGTGCAGTTGCTCGACGCCCAGAATCAGCCGGTGCCCAATGCAGTGGTCAGCTTCGCCGTCACCAGCGGCAGCGCGACGCTCTCTTCGGCGACGGCGACGACGGACGCGCAGGGTAACGCGCAGGTCTCGGTCACGGCGGGCGGAAGCGCCGGGCCGATTACGGTCTCGGCCACCTTCGGCAATTTGACGCCGGTGACTTTCAACCTGACGGCGCGGCTGCCGGGTCCGTCGCTGACGCTGTCCAGCTTCACGAACGCCGCCAGCGGCGCTCCGGGCGGCCTCGTCCCCGGTTCGATTCTCAAGCTGGTCGCGCCGGGCCTCGCTCCCGGCGTTCGTGAGAATTGCGTGATTCCGCCTTCGAACGCGGGGCCGCTGCCGTTCGTGCTCGCCGACGTCAGCATCGAGTATCAGTCGGGCGGGCGGACGTTCTACAGTCCTCTCTACTGGGTGTGCAACACAGGCGGGGAAGAGTCTGTGGCCGCGCAGGTGCCGTTCGATCTGCCGCTCGGCTCGGCGACGGTCACCGTCCGGGCCGGCAGCGGCTCGGCGACGATCGCCGGAGTGCCGGTGCTGCCCTACCAGCCCGGCATCTTTGAGATCGTCGGTTCGAACGGATTCCGGCACGGCGTGCTGATGCGGTCCGACGGCAGCTTTGTGACCCAGGAAAACCCGGCGCGGCGCGGCGAAATTGTATATCTGTTCGCCACCGGCCTCGGCGCGGTGACGCCCGCGGCGGCGACCAACGCGCTCGGCCAGGGCCAAGCGGTCAACGCCCAGGTCATCGTCGGCGTCAACAACGCGGGCGTGCGGGTGCTCCGCGCCGAGTACGCCGTCAACATGATCGGCATTTACGTGGTGGCCTTCGAAGTCCCGGCCGACACGACTCCGGGCGCCAACCGGCCGCTCGCGCTGGCCATCGTTCAAGGCGGACAACTGATTTTCGGCAACGGCTCGAGCATCCCGATCCAGTGACCGCTCAGGCGGCGCTCAGGCGCCGCCACTCGTCCAGGACCATCTGATCGGCCACCTCGGTCGGATAGACCGCGTAGAGCGAAAGTAACGCTCCGGCGTTCATGGGGCCGATCTGGTAGGGGCGGCGCTCCTCGCCGCCCCAGTCGATCGCAAACGGCCCTTCGAGCGTGGCCGCGGTGATCTGTTCGGCCGGCAGGCCCAGCGCGCGAAGCCGGTTTCGCATCGCCTCGGCCTGTGAGGCCGTCGTGAGATGAGCCGGGTTGAGCGGCTGAGGGCCGGCGCCGAGCGCGCCCCGCACCGCGGCCGGTGTGGGCTGGGCCAAGCGCTTGAGCCGCGCGTTCACGAAGTCAGCCGGGTCCTCGACCTCATGCAGGAACTCGGCGTCGAAAGTTTCTGTCAGCATCTCTTCCGTGTACGCGCCCGGTCGAATGCGGGGTGCGGCGGATTCGGTTCTGGGAGCAGTCAGCCAAGGGGTTCTTGCGGCCGGATGGATCATCTGGATCTACCTCGCCCCGGGAGAAAGCACGGCGGGCGCCAAAACTATCTCATTGAAAAGACGGTTCTGCACCCCGGCGCCCCGGTGACGAAATCACGGCGCCGCCGGATTGTTGGCGCGTCCGGATTCAGTTCCGGCGCGGTCCGGTCCCACGAATGCGTTCACGAATATCCGTTGCGAGACCTACCTGCTAGGGCCGTACGTGCCGGCGGCGACCCGGGCCGATCGGTTGAACGGGCTCAGCGGTTGATGAAATAATTGAAGCTAGCCCTTCGAATGGCCTTACAATCCGATGTTGAAAAGCTGACGGTGGAGGACTTCGCACGCCAGATCCGCGACCAAATGGTTCCTCTCAATAACCGGTTTTCGTATTTTTCGACGGCTCTGCCGTTGACGGAAGACGATATCAAGGAGTACCTGGCCGATCCGATCGCCGCCCTGCCCCCAACCTTATGCGCCGCGTTCCCTCCCACGTCGATTCTTCTGGTACCCTACCTGGAGCGAGTAGTCGGCCCGGTTTCGGAAGACGCGCGCGGCGGCGATTTTGTCGCGTTCGAGAAGCCCGAACCAAAGGCCCAGATCTGGAGCGCGCGGCTGGTCAGGCCCGAGGAGGCGATTCTTGCCTTCGCCGTCAAGGACGAGGACGTGGCCGACCGGCTGTTCCATGTGCTCAGCGAAGTGGCCACGGACCGGTGCGACGCGGCGACGCTGGAGCCGTTCTACGCCATTGTGCGCGAGGAACTCAACGCCGGCGTCCATGGCGAGGTCGACGAGGAGAGCTGGCAGCTCAAGCAGGCCTTGCTGCGCCGCGCCCGCCGCGTCCGGCACCGTTCGAAGGGGTTTATCCGCTATGCCCGCCAGGCGTTTGTCGACACCCTGACGCTGTACCTGCACGGCATTTGCTGCGACATCGACATTGAGACCGGGCCCCGGCAGATCGCCAGCCGCTATCTCCGCCGCCGGCTGGAGCTCCTCGAATCGCTCTACCCGCCCCCGCCCGGCTATGCCGTCTTTCCGGAGGATCTGAGCCAGACCGAGAGTCCTTCCGACTCATGAGGTCCCTGCTGGTTGCGCCGAAATCCGAGCGATGCGACTGATCGAAGCTCTTGAAATTTGCAGGCGGACCCTGCCGCCCGAGGGTCGGACCTTCCGCGCCGGATTGATCTGCGGCTTCACGCCGCTCCACCTGAAGACGTTTCTCGAAGCCGAGTTACGCCAGCGCCTGCCGGACCGGCGGGTGAGCGTCACCACGGGCATTTATGGAGACCTGCTGGGGAACCTGGAGCGCCTCGGGCCGGCGGAAGCGGCCGCCGTGGCGCTGGAGTGGGCGGACTTGGATCCCCGTCTCGGCGTCCGCCGGTTGGGGGGCTGGACGCGCTCCGGGGTCGAAGACATCTGCCACGAGGTTCCCCGGCGCCTGGAGGCGGTCGGGGACGCGCTGGCGCGCCTGGCGTCGGCCGGGACGATCATCGCGCTCAGCTTGCCCACCCTGCCCGTGGTTCCGGCGCCCGACGGCCCTTCCTGGCGCCTGGGTGCCCTCGAGCTGGCTGTCAGTGAGGCGCTGGGCCGCTTCGCGGGCGCGATGGCGCGGCTGGCCGGCGTTCATGTGGCGAGCGCGGCCTCCCTGGCCGCGGTTTCCCCCTTGGCGGAACGGTTCGATCTCCGCTCGGAGCTGGCGGCCGGTTTTCCCTACACGCTTTCGCACGCCGGGGCCCTGGCAGCGCATCTGGCGCGGCTGCTGGCGCCGGCGCCGCCGAAGAAGGGCCTCATCACCGACCTGGACAACACGCTCTGGAACGGGATCGCCGGCGAGATCGGGCCGGGCGCAGTTTCCTGGGACCTGGACCGGCATTCACACGAGCACGGCCTCTACCAGCAGATGCTGGCGGCGCTGGCTGACCGCGGCGTGCTGCTGGCGGCCGCCAGCAAGAACGATCCGGAGGTCGCCGAGGCGGCCTTGAAGCGCGCCGACCTGCTGGTCGCCCGCGAGTCCTTTTTTCCCGTCGAGGCGCACTGGGGACCCAAATCGGAGTCCGTCCGCCGGATTCTGGAGGCGTGGAATCTCGGTCCCGAAAGCGTCGTGTTCGTCGACGACAGTCCGATGGAGCTGGATGAAGTGCGCCGGGCGCATCCCGCCGTCGAGTGCCTGCGGTTCCCGGCCGGAGATCCGGCCGGCGTCTGGGAGCTGATCGGCCGCCTGCGGGACCTGTTCGCCAAAGCCGCGATCTCCGAGGAGGACTTGCTCCGCGCCGCCAGCATCCGGCAGAACGCCGCGCGCCGCCGCGAGGCGAGCGCCGCCTCCGAGTCCCCGGAGGAATTCCTTGCTCAGGCCGGCGCCCGCATCCGTTTCAGCCATGACCGGGCGGATCCGCGCGCGCTCGAACTGATCAACAAGACCAACCAGTTCAACCTGAACGGCCGCCGCTACACCGAAGCCGAATGGAGCGCTTATGTGCGGGATCCGGCCGTGACGGCCATCGTGATTCACTATCAAGACAAGTACGGACCGCTCGGCAAGATCGCCGTGCTGACCGGCCGTTTCGACGGCGAGCGGTTCCTGGTCGACAACTGGGTGATGAGTTGCCGCGCCTTTTCGCGGCGGATCGAGCATCACGCGCTGGCCTATCTGTTCGAGCGCTCCGGCGCCCGGGAACTGGTCTTCGATTTTCGCCCGACCGAGCGCAACGGTCCGCTGCAGGCGTTCCTGGCCGAGATCACCGGCCGGCCGGCGAAAGGGTCCGTCTCGATTACGCGCGGCGAGTTCGAGCAGCGCCGTCCCCGGCTCTCTCATTATGTTGAGACCGTCGCCGAGTAACGGCTCGGTGAGCTGGCCGGAGTCGAAGCGCTTCGCCTTCACGATCTTCGACGATCCCGACAGCCAGGACGAGGCGACCAGCCGGCTTGTCTACTCCTTTTTGGACGATCTGGGCTTTCGCACGACCAAGGCCGTCTGGCCGCTCGAGCCGCGCCGGAGGCCCAATTCGCCCGGTGAGACCTGCGCCAGCCCGTCTTTCCGGCGCCACTGCCGCCATTTGCAGCAGCGCGGCTTTGAAATCGCGTTTCACAACGCCACGCCCCATTCGTGCCGGCGGGAAGAGACCCTCGAAGCTCTCGACCGGTTCCGGGAGTACTTCGGCTGCGACCCGCTGACGATGGCCAACCATTACAACGAGGAGGCGATCTACTGGGGTCCGGCGCGCCTGAGCGGCCCGCTGCGCTGGATCTACGTGGCCGCCACGCTCGGCCGCACGCGCGGCCGTCACTTCGGCCACATTCCCGGGCACCCGGCATTCTGGGGGGATGTGTGCCGGGCGCGGATCCGCTACTGCCGCAACTTCGTCTTCCGTGAGATCGACACGCTCGGCGTCTGTCCCTGGATGCCGTACCATGATCCGGCGCGGCCGTTCGTGCGCGCCTGGTTCGCGGCGACCGAGGGCGCCAACCGGCAGGAGTTCTTGAGAGCCCTCGCCGAGCCGAACCTGGAGCGGCTCGAAGCGCGCGGCGGCGCCTGCATCGTGTACACACATTTCGGTCACGGTTTCGCCGACGGCGCGCGCCTCGACGCGCAATTTGCCGCCCGCATGCGCTGGCTGGCGCGCCGCCCGGGCTGGTTCGTCCCCGTCTCGACGCTGCTGGGGTTCCTGGAGGAGCATCGGGGCCTGACGTCCCTGGACGCCGGCCGGCGGTTCCGGCTGGAGTCGCGCTGGCTCTGGCAGAAGCTTTTCCGCGGCACTTCCTGAGCCATGGCCGTCGAGTTCGTTCCCCAGTCGGAGGCCCACCGGGAAGCCGTCGCGGCGTTCAACCGGCGGCTCGAGGCGGCGCCCGGCGGGCCGCCGTTCCTGCTTCCCGGCGATCCGCGCCCCCGCACCGGGCTGATCGAGGCGCGCCACTGGGTCGCTGTCGACGGCGAGGCGGTCCGGGGCGGCTACTTGCTGGTCACGTTCCCCTGCCTGTTGAACGGAGCCCCAACGCGCGCGGCGAATATCCAGTCGCCCCTCGCCGAAAGCGTCGCCGACAGGCGCTACGTTCACCTTCCCGTGCTGATGGCGAGGCAGTTTCTGCGCCACAATCCGTTCTGCTTCTGCGTCGGCATGGGCGAGGCGTCGAATCCGTTGCCGCGCCTGTTGCGCGCCGCCGGCTGGAGCGTGGAGGCGGTGCCGTTTCTGTTCCGCGTGCACCGGGCGTCGCGGTTTCTCCGCCTGCTTCCGGCGCTGCAAAGCTCGTGGTGGAAGTCGGCGCCGGCCCGGGCGGCCGCCTGGACCGGGGCCGGCGCGTTGGGGCGCGCCTGGCTGCACCGGAGGAGCATGCGGCGGCCGTCGGGCTCGCGCATCATCGCCGAATCGAGCTGGGGAGACTGGGCCGACGAAGTTTGGAGGGCATTTGCCGGCGAAGTCCGTTTCGCGGTGCTGCGCGACGCGGCTGTGCTCGGCGAGCTGTACCCCCCGGGCGATTCGCGGCTGCGGATCTACCGCGTGCAAGCCGGCGCGAAGGTCGCCGGATGGGCCGCCGCGTTGTTGACGCCGATGCGCGGCCATGCGCAATTCGGCGACTTGTGCGTGGCCACGATCCTGGACTGCGCCGCAACGCCGGGCGGGTTTTCCACCGTCGCCGCGCTGGCCGATGAGGCCCTGGCCGGCGAAGGCGCCGACGTGGTGATCACCAATCAGTCGCTGGCGCGCTGGCGCCAGGCGTTCCGAGTCGCCGGATTTCGAGCGGCGCCGTCGAACTACCAACTGGCCTGCTCGCCGCCGCTTGCCGCCGCCCTCGGGAGATCTCCGGTGGCCGAAGGGCTGGTCCACATCACGCGCGGAGACGGCGACGGGCGCATCCATTTGTAAACGGCCCGGCGTCCCCGGCTTGTCGAGGTAACCCACTGCGCCGACCGGCGCGTCCAATGTGTCAGTGGGAGTGGGCGACGCACCTGCGGCAACCGTGGCGGCGCTCGCCGTTCTGTTCAGCGCGACCGCCGAGGCCGGGCGGACTCGGGAGGCGCCGGTACGCCCGGGTTTGTCTCCCCAACCGCTTCCCCTGACCGCCGTCGAGGACGGACGGCAGCGGGTGCGGTACTACTCGAGCACTCCGCAATTCGTCCTCTTTTTGACCGACACGGGGGCCACGCTCGTATTTTCCACCGGCGTGATTCGTATCGGGCTTGGCGCCAGCAATCCCCGCGCGACCATTGAGGGCGAGCCGGACGCGCCGACCGACTCCGGCCCGTTCGTCGGCGGCAGTTGCGGGCCCTCCCCGGCCGGGATCCGGTCGTATCGGCGCGTCCGGTACCGGAACATTTACCCCGGAATCGATCTGATATTTCGCGGGGATGAGGGTTATATCGAACATGATTTCGTCATCGCGCCGGGCGCCGAGCCGGAGCGCATTCACCTGCGCTTTCAAGGCGCCGATCGCATCTTCATCGACGAAGAAGGTTCTCTGGTGGTGCGCGCCGGCGACATCGAGCTCTCGATTTCGCGGCCGGTAGCCTATCAGGCGCTGGACACCGCTCCGGTTCACGCCCGCATCCCCGTCGAGGCGCGGTATGTGCTCACCAGCGAAAGCGAGGTGGGCTTTCGGCTCGGCCCTTATGATCGCACGCGAACGCTGACGATCGATCCTATTTTCCGGGTAAAAGCTCCGCCGGGTAACCCCGGCCCCTGCGAACTTCGTCCATAAGACAGGCCGGTTCGCGAACCTCCTGCGGCGCAACGCCACGCCGTCGGGCGCCGCCAGATCGGCATTCTCAGCTAGCAAGGAGGCAGTGATCCGTGTCTGTCCAGCACGCGGCGGTCCGGATTCTCGGGCTGGCGATCCTCGCGGCGAGCCTGCCGGCTCAGCGCGCTGAATTGCGGTCCGCCGAGCCTGTGGCGTTTCCCGGCACTTCGGATTCCAACAATCCGGCCTACTGGTGGAACGGCTCCTTCTCGGTGCTGCAATCGGTAGGGTTGCCGATTCTGAGCCGGGGGCCGGAGCCGCTCGGCACGTTGAAAGCGCGGGCGATTGCGCTCGACAGCTATGTCCACACGCCGCTCTGGATCGAGTCGACGTGGTTGGATGATGACGGCACCTTGTACGCCTGGTATCACCACGAGTCTCCCGTGTGCGGCGGGCGGCTGATGATGCCCTCGATCGGCGCCCTGGTGTCGACCAACGGGGGCGAGTCGTTTCGCGATCTGGGCATCATCCTCGATTCGGGCTACGCGCCCGATTGCAGCGCCCAGAACGGTTACTTCGCCGGCGGGCACGGCGACTTCAGCGTCCTGCCGGACAGGCAGCGGCAGTACTTCTACTTTTACTTCGGCAACTACAGCGGCCCAGGGGCCAGCCAGGGAATCGCGGCGGCTCGCCTGTCCTTCGCCGACCGCGCCAGCCCGGCGGGCCGCGTGCAGAAGTTCTTTCGCGGCGCGTGGCGCGAACCCGGACTGGGCGGCCGCGTGACGGCGGTCTTGCCGGCGTATGTCAGCTGGAGTCAGCCCAACACCGATGCGTTCTGGGGCCCTTCGCTGCACTGGAACACGGCGCTGAACCAATACGTGATGCTGCTCAACCGCTCCTGCTGCGAGCCGGGCTGGCCGTCGGAAGGGATTTACGTGTCCTTCAGCCCCGATCTGGCGAGTCCGTACAGCTGGTCGCCGCCGCAACAAATCCTCGGCCGCGAGGAGGCCGGATGGTATCCCCAGGTGATCGGGCTCGAGCCGGGCATGTCGGACAAAGAGGCCGGCGAAACGGCCCGCTTCTTTCTGGCCGGCGAGTCGCGCTGGGAAATTGTCTTTTCGCGTTGAGGCAGCGCGACACTAAAGCCGGCAGCCCGCTCCGCCGATCGGTGGTGGGGTGAGCGGTTCCACTCGGCTCTTGGTCGGCGTCCTGGTTCTGACGGCGCCGGGGCTGACGCAGCGCGCCGAACTGCGCCCCGCGGTGTCCTTCGTCCTGCCGGGCGTCTCCGACTCGAACTCTCCGGCTTACTGGTGGAAGGGAACATTCAGCGTGATCCAGTCCGCTTCGCTGCCGATTCTGAGCCGCGGTCCGCAGGCTTCCGGCCAACTGCGGGCGCGAGCGATCGCGCTCGACACCTACGAACACACTCCGCTGTGGATCGAGGCGGCGTGGCTGGACGAGGACGGAACCTTGTACGCCTGGTACCACCACGAGGCGCCCGCTTGCGACGGGCGGTTGACCACGCCCATGATCGGGGCACTGGTTTCCGACAATGGCGGTGAATCCTTCCGGGATCTCGGCATCGTGCTCCGCTCCGGCTACGCTCCCGACTGCGAGGCCGCCAACGGCTATTTCGCCGGCGGACACGGCGATTTCACGGTTCTGCCGGACAAGGAGCGCGAGTTCTTCTACTTTTATTTCGGCAATTACTCCGGACCGGAGTCGAGCCAGGGCGTCGCCGTCGCGCGCCTGGCCTTCGCCGACCGCGCCGATCCCGTCGGCCGCGTGAAGAAGTTCTTTCAAGGCGCCTGGGAGGAGCCGGGTCTGGGGGGCGAGTGCACGGCCTTCCTGCCGGCGCGCGTGCCGTGGGGGCGAGCCGACGCGGACTCGTTCTGGGGGCCGTCGCTGCACTGGAACAGCGCCCTGGACCAGTACGTGATGTTGCTGAGCCGTGTCTGTTGTCAGCCCGGCTGGCCGGCCGAGGGCGTCTATGTTTCCTTTAACCGCGACCTGACCAACCCGTACAGTTGGACCCCGCCACAGAAAATCCTCGAGGCGCCCGAGGCGGGCTGGTATCCCCAGGTCATCGGGCTCGAACCGGGCATGTCCGACAAAGTCGCCGGTAAAACCGCCCGGTTTTTCCTCGCCGGCGAGTCCCGCTGGGAGATCGTCTTCGACCCGTGAGCGTGTGAGCCCGGGGAAACTCCTTGGCGCCGGCTTCGTCTACAATGATTAGTGCGCGTGCATGCGCGCGCCGGCGGCCGCTTGGTTCACGCCGCTGCTTCCTTGTTGTTCAATCGTTTTGCTGCCAGGTGGGTCTTGAACGATGGGGCGCCTTCGCTGGAATCTCGTCTCAGGCAGAGTCGTAATCGCGCTGACCGCCGGCTCGGCGATCGGTGCTGCACAGGGACCGCTGCCGAGCCAAGAGTCCCGCCCCTTCTATAAGCGGTTTTCCTTCGGCGTCCGCGCCGGCGGGGTGCCGACCAACGGCATGGCCAGCTTCGAGCAGAAGAGCTCCACTGAATCCCCGGCGCTGAATATCAGCGATTTCTCGAAATCGGCCGCCAAGCGCTTCACCATTGGTCCGTCCCTGCACTTTGCGCTGTCTGAGCGCGCCGGCATCAACGCCGACTTCCTGTACCGCCGCAGCGGCTACGATTCCGGCAGCACGCGCAACGTGCGCAACTCGGACGGCTCTTCGGGCGATTTCCGTTCGGGCGTGTACGAGCGGACGCGCGCCGATTTCTGGGACATTCCGGTGCAAGCGCGTTTTTATCATCAGGGGCCGGAGGAGAGTGGGCCGCGGCTGTTCGGTTCCGCCGGGCTCACCATCCGGACCGTCACCGCGATCAAGACGTTCACCGAGAGGATCAACGAGAAAAAGTTGAGCGACACCGACACCGCGCCCACTCAGCCGTCGCACAAGAGTGTCGCCGGTTTCGTCGTCGGCGGAGGGCTCCAGGTGCGCGATGAAGTCGGATTGAAAATCGAGCTCGAGGGACGGTTTACCCGCTGGTTCCGGCGGATCTTCGATACGAATCTGAGCCGTATGAATCTGCACCAGGCGGAAGTGCTCCTGAGCTTCACCTTCTGACGCGCGGGAGCGGGAGGAACTTGGAATGTCGGCCCTGCGATCGCTGTCACTGATTCTGCTGTCGGTATGCACCTTGCGCGCGCAAGAAGCCGCGGCGCTCGCCGGCGTGGTCGTCGATGCGCGGGAAAGTCCCGTCGGAGCGGCCCAGATTTCGCTAACCGAAATCGCCCGGGGCGCCGTCCGACGGTCTGTCACGGATGCCTCGGGTCTGTTCGCCTTTGACGGGCTGGCGCCGGGCGAGTACACGCTCGAAATTTCCAAACCGGGCTTCCGAACGCTCCGGATCGCCACACTGCGTCTGACCGGGCGCGACCGCCGTACGTTCGTGCTCGATCTGGCGCCGGCCGCCTCTAATGCGAACACCCTGTCCGGCGAGACGGCGGGAATCTCCTTCGACCCGGCTGCCGCGACGGCGCTCGACCGCAGTCTTGCCGAGTTTCTCCCGCTGGCGGCGCGCACGGCGGCTTCCCTGTGGCTGCTAGCGCCGGGCGTCACGCCGGTCGGTGGCGAGGGCGAACCGAGCGCGAACGGCTTGCGTCCGGGGGCCGGCTACGTGACCGTCGACGGGGTGAGCGGTCCCCTCGGCGCCACCAGCGAAGTCCGGGCGGTTCCGTTCGACGCCATCGAGAGCGCCGAGATCCAGACCTCGGCCGTCGCGCCGGAATTCGGCCGCAGCGCGGGCGCCCAGATCGCGCTCACCACCCGGTCCGGGGCCAACCAGTTTCACGGCTCGCTGTTCGAGTACCACAAGCCGGATGATTTT
>JBBIMZ010000041.1:2390-13091 GCA_037444135.1 Solibacteraceae bacterium | reverse complement strand
GCATTTCGGCCGCTACCTTCGCGAGCGGCTCCGCGGGAAGCGGGTGCAGTACATCCGGGGGCGGCAGGAGTTCTACGGGCGGCGGTTCCGCGTCACTCCGGCGGTGCTGATTCCGCGCCCGGAGACCGAGCATCTGGTGGAGGCCGCGCTCGAGCTGGCCCGGGAGGCGCAAGCCGCCGTCGACGTGGGGACCGGCTCGGGAGCGATCGCGGTGACCCTGGCGCTCGAGATGCGGACGCGGGTGGTGGCGACGGACATCTCCGAGGCCGCGCTCGCCGTTGCGGCCGGCAACGCCGAGCGGTTGGGCGCGGAAGTGGCGTTCGTGCGCTGCGATCTGGCGGCGGCGCTGGCCGCGCGTTCGGTGGACTTGGTGGTGTCGAATCCGCCCTACGTGCCGCGCAATCAGATCGCCTCGCTCCAGCGCGAAGTGCGCGATTGGGAACCGCAGGCGGCGCTCTGCGGCGGCGAATCGGGGCTCGAGTTCTACGGGCGGCTGGTCGCCGAGGCCGAGCGCGTGTTGCGACCGGGCGGTTGGCTGGTGGTCGAACTCGGGATGGGTCAGCACAAGGCGGTGCGCCGGCTGCTGTCGCAGCGGTGGAGCCGCCCGCGGATCAGCAAGGACCTGGCGGGCCTGCCGCGCGTGCTGGCGGCGCGGCTCGAAGCCTGAGGCGCCCGCTGGCCGCTCGCGCCCGGTTTCCTTTACGATAGCGGGCGGGAGGAGCCCCCGGATGAGGATCTCCCGGCCCCTCGTCAGCCTGCCGTTCGCGCTCGCGCTGCTGCTCGCGCAGTTTCGCGAATCGGGTCTCGAAGAGCTGCACGCGCGCCTGGTGCTCGCCACCGAGCCGCGCTTGCCCGTGCGCGTCTACCTGTTCAAGGACGGCCGGCCCTTCCGGCTCAGCCCCGTCCAGGCGCTGCTGCCCCTGCGCGTCGATACTTTCTACCGCGAGCGGATCTGGCGAAGCGGGCCCCGGCCGGAGACGCTGGAGGTGACCTGCCGCGATTTCTCGCACTTTTTCCTCCTCGCCGGCCGGGCCGAATTCAACTTGCCCGCGGGCCGCTATCGCGTCGAAGCCTACCGGGGCCTGTTCTACGAACCGGCCGCTGCGGAGTTTGAACTGCGGGCCGGCCAGCGCCGCCAAGTCACCTTGCCCCTAAGGAACTGGGCCGGCGCGGAGGCCGGCGAATGGCTGGCCGGCGATGACCACATTCACATCACGCGCGCCGAAGAGGACAACGACGTGCTGCTCGGCTGGCTCGAGGCCGACGATCTCCAGGTCGCCAACTTCCTCCAGTTGCAGCGCCAGATGGACGCCGCCGTGCAGTACGCGTTCGGCGAGCGCGGCGAGGCGCGCCGGGGCGGCTACGTGATCCGGCCGGGGCATGAGTCGCGCAGCGAGTGGTACGGCCATGTGAACCTGCTCGGCGGTCGCGAGCTGATCCGCCCGCTCAGCGTCGGTCCCATGTATGGCAACTCCGACGAGTCCTACCCTTACCCGGCGGTACTGTTCGCCCGGGGGCGCAGGGCCGGCGCCACGGTGGGCTATGCGCACTTTTCCGGCTCGATGCCGCACTCGACGTTGCTCCTGGACCTGGCGCTCGGCCACATCGACTTTGTAGAGGTCTTCCAGTTCGGCGTGCTGAAGACGCGCGAGTGGTACGAGCTGCTGAACGCCGGGTTCCGCGTTACCGGGATCGCCGGAAGCGACTTTCCGGTGGGGCTGAGCCGCGCCGGCGAGTGGCCGCGGTGGCTGCCGCTGCTCGGGCCGGAGCGGACGCTGGTGCGCGCCGGAAAGGCCGCGTCGCCCTACGAGGCGTGGGCGGCAGGGGTCCGGCGGGGCGAGGCCGTGGTCAGCAACGGTCCGCTGGTCGAGGTCAAGCTCGATCGGGCCGCGTCCACGGTTGTCGCCGGGGCGCGCTTCTGGCGGCCGCTCGAGACGCTGGAAATCATCAAGAATGGAAGCGTGGAGGTTGCCGTTACCGGCGACGGCCGCAAGCAATCGCTGGCGGCTTCGGGGCGCGTCGAGTGTCCCGAGAGCTGCTGGGTGGCGGCGCGCGTGCGCGCCGAAAAGAGGCCCGATGAGCCGGAGATCCAGGCGCACACCAACCCCGTCCTTTGGATTCGCGACGGCAAAGCAGTGAACGTCGCAGGCGCGCGGGCGGCGCTGGCGGAGCGCTGGGCTGCCGAGATCGACTACTACCGGAAGGCCAACCTGCGCTTCCCGGACGAGGAGCGCCGGCGGGAGTTTTTCCAGGCGGCCGAACGCGCGCTCGCCCGTCTGCGGCAGCCGGAGTGGGACGAGCGGCGGCCATGAAGGCCCTCGCCGACTTCGAACTTGTCGAGCGGAATCTGCGCCACTCGTTCGAGTGTTACGCGCAGGCGACCGTGCGCGGCGAGGTGCGCCGGATCGGCGGCGTGCTGATCGCGAGCGCGGGCACGGCGACGGCGGTCTACAACGCCGCGCTGCTGGCGGACACTCCGGTGGCCGACGTGGTGGAACTGGACCGCCGGATCATGATCGCGAAGGTGTTTTTCCAGACGCGCGGCCTGCGCTGGTGTTTCTGGCTGTGCGATCAGATGCTGGCGCCGCAGGTGCGTCCCCAGGCGCGTGCAGCCTTCGAGCGGCGCCGGCTGTACCTCTCCTCACAGTGTCCGGGGATGGTGGCCGACCGGCTGGCCCCGCGCCTCCAGCCGCTTCCGCCAGTCGACTGCCGGCGCGTCGGCAACCCGGCGACGCGCCGCGACTTCGCCGAGATCACGGCGGTGAGCTTTCAAGTTCCTCTCGAAGCGGCGCGCGAAGTGTACGAATCCGAGCGTCTTTGGCGGACCGAGCTGATCGGCTACGTGGGCTACTTGGGCGGCCATCCGGTGGGAACCGCGGCCACCGTCACCGTCGCGGGAGCGATCGGCGTCTACAGCGTCGCGACGCTGCCCGAGCATCGCGGGTGCGGCATCGGCGAAGCGATGGTGCGCTACGCCGTCGAGCGCGCCTGCGCCGCCACGGGGCTCGAGCGCAGCGTTCTTCAGGCCAGCCGCGACGGAGAATCGCTCTACCGCCGGCTGGGTTACCGTCCGGTGGCCAGCTTTGCTATCTTCGTTTCGGACTGAGATGGAGAGTCTGCCGTATCTGGTCAAGGCGGCAGGGGCGGTCTACGAGAGTTTGAGACCGCTCCCGGTGACGGTCGTGGCGGAGAACTTCCGGAGTCTTTACAACGTCGGAGCGCTGTTCCGGGCGGGCGACGGGGCGGGGGTCGAACGGCTCGTCCTGGCGGGCATCACCGGCAGGCCTCCCGACCGGGGGATTTCGAAAACGGCGCTGGGGGCCGAGGAGCGCGTCCCATGGGAGCACTGCTCGTGCGCCGTGGAAGCGCTGGATCGGCTGCGCGCCCAAGGTTACGAAATCGCCGCCATCGAAACCGGCCTGCACGCTGTCGACCTGTTTGACTGGAATCCGCGATTCCCCGTCTGCGTCGTCCTGGGCAACGAGCTTGAAGGCGTCAGCGCGGCCGCGCTCGAGCGCGCTGACGTGCGCGTCGAGATCCCCATGCTGGGTCTCAAGCACAGCCTCAACGTCGCCACCGCCGCCGGAGTGGTGCTCTACGAGCTGCTGCGCAAGTACCGGAGAGCCTACGAGCGGGGCGCCTGGGGGATCACGGGGTTCGCGCGCCGTCGCCGGGGCTGAGCCGCTTCTCGAGCGCCTGAATCTCGCGGCGGAGTTTTCCGGCGCGGGCGGCCTCCCGGGCGAGTTCTTTTCGCAGGCGGTCGATCTCGGCCTGGAGGCGCTCGATTTCGGCGGGGTCCTCCGGAGGAGGCGCGATTGCTTGCGCCGAGGCCGGAGGCGCTCCGACGAAATGCGCCATTTCGGTCACCGGCTCGCGGTTGGGAAAGGTGAGCGTGAGCCGGAACAGAACGTCGCCGCCCTGGCGCGAGTAGGTGAGGCTGCCGGTTTCGAGTTCCGGCGGGGCGAGGATCAGCTCATGGCGGCGGCCGCCGTCCTCGATGGCGAGCGCCGCGCTCGAGGCCTGGCGCAACAAGGGGCAGGCGCGGTTCCACTCGACGACCAGATCATCCCCGGCATCGCGAACGCCGAGAGCGAGGGCCTCCGAGCGCGATGGGGTGTGGAGGAGCGGAAGGCCGAAAAACAGCGCCGCCGCCGCGGCGGCGGCCAGTGCGAGCGCCCGAAGCCATCGCCGCAAGGCCGGACGCCGTGGTTCCCCTGGCGCGGCTTCCGGCGCGGTCGCGGGAGCCGGCGCCGGAGGCGGCAGGCCGATGCCGCGCTTCGGACCGTGGACCTTCGGCGCTTCCCCCGCCACCTTGTCGGCGTCGAAACTGGCGGGCAGGCGGCGGCGCCTCGCTTCGAGGATGAATTCCTTGTAGCTGGCCGCCGAATGGATCGCGCCGGAGCTCTCGCGAAAGAAGAAGCCGGCCCGGGCGGGCTCATACGCGTGGGGCCGGATGACGAGCGCGATTTGCCAGGGCGCAGGGAAGAAGCGGTTGTACAAGTCGAGATCGCCCTTCGAGAGGGTTACTGCTTCCCGGGTGTGGCTGTGAAACCAGCCGACGGCCTCGAGCCCTTTGAGTCCCGGCTCGGAGGCGGCCGACTCGAGTAGCTCTTTGAGGGCGGCTTCGTCCCTGGCGGACAGTTCAAAGCCGGGTCCGTTGGCGTGCTCGCAGGGGATGGGCCGCCAGGCGGCAATCCGGATCTCATCGCCCTCCCGGACGCCGAACAATACACCGCCGATCTCGAGGCCGCGGCGCGGCACCTTCTGCAAGCCCTCCCAGGCAGCCTGGCGGATCGATTCGATGACGGGAGCGGGACACGAGATCCGGATCGGGTGGCCTTCGACGCTCCAGGTGAACGACTCGGTGAGGGAGGCCTCCTCGGACATGCGCGCTCGAATTTCAGTTTCATACACTCGGGCCGCGTTAGCAACATCATAGAAGTAGGACATAGAAGTAGGACGATGCGTCATTATTGGTACGTCGCCGCCACGGCGCTGCGGCTGGCGCTCGATTCGCTGCTCGCGCACAAGCTCCGCAGCTTCCTGACGCTGCTCGGCATCATCATCGGCGTGGCCAGCGTCGTCGTGGTCGGAGCGGCCATCGAGGGACTGGGCGTCTTTGCCGAGAAGACCACCTCGTCGGCGTTCGGCAGCAACAGCTTCCTGGTGGCGCAGATCGCTTCCGTGGGAAGGTTGGACCGGCGCGAAGAGGCCGAAAAGCGCCGGCGGAACAAACAGCTTCGGATGGAAGATCTGTACTACCTGCGCTCGGTGACCGGGGATCAGATCCTGTATTCGCCCTACCGCCAGCGGCCCGACGACCTCAAGCGCGGCGACGTGACCTACGAAGGAGCCGTCGTGCTGGGCGTTTCCTACACGATGGCCGAGATGCGCGACCTCGGCCTGGCCGGCGGCCGCTTCTTCACCGACATCGAAGAACGCACGGGCCAGCGCGTGGCGGTAATCGGCGATGAGATCCGGCGGACGCTGTTTCCGAACTCGGCGGCGCTCGGCGGGATCATCAAGCTGCGCGGCTTGGACTTCGAAGTGATCGGTTATCAGGAGAAGCTCGGCGCGATGGGGCCGCAGTCGCAGGATAACTCGTTCTATATCCCGATCACCGTCTTTGACCGGATCTACGGCACGGGCCGCTCGATCGGCATTTTCGGCATGCCGCGTCCGGAAAGCGGGCTGAGCCTGGAGGAGGCTCTGGATCTGGCGCGCGTGGCGCTGCGGTCGCGTTTCCGCACCCGGCCGGGCCAGGAGGATAACTTCGACACGCTGACGCCGGAGGCGATCCGGAGCTTTGTGGACAGCATTCTGGGGCTGATCCGCGCCGTCGTCGTACCGGTGACCCTCATATCGCTCGTCGTCGGCGGGATCGTCATCATGAACATCATGCTGGTCAGCGTCACGGAGCGGACGATGGAAATCGGGATTCGGAAGGCGATCGGCGCCCGGCGCTCGGACATTCTGTTGCAATTCTTGATCGAGGCGGTGCTGCTGGCGATGTTGGGGGGCGCGATCGGACTGGGCCTGGGGGCGGCGCTGAGCGAGACCCTGTCGGTGTTGCTCGAGCAGGAGTTGCGAATCACGGCCGGCTATGTCGTGCTGGCGCTGGCGGTCTCGAGCCTGGTGGGCATCGCTTCGGGCTGGTATCCGGCGGCCCGGGCCTCGCGGCTCGATCCGGTGGCGGCCTTGAGGGCGGAGTAGATGCGGATCACTCCGGGCGAAAATCTGCGCGTGGCGCTGGCCTCGGTCTGGACGCACCGCTTCCGCTCGGCGCTGACGATTCTTGGGATCGTCATCGGCATCACGACGGTGGTGAGCGTCTCGTCGCTGTTGACCGGAGTGCGCAAGGGGATTGTCACGTTCTTTGAGGAGTTCGGCCCGGACAACATCTTCATGAACCGCGTCAGCGGCGATCCGAACAGCCCGGGGCGCCTGTCAGAGCGTAAGCGGCGGCCCCTGCGGCCCGAATATGCCGAAGCCATCCAGCGCCTGGCGCCGTCGGTCGAGCAGACGGCCGTGCAACTTTACATCCCGCCCATTGTGGGGAACCGGCCGATCACCGCCCGAGTGCGAGGACTGGAGTCGGCCAACGTCAACCTGGTCGGCCTCAGCGTGACGAGCTTCGCGGTGCAGCCGCGGGAGCTGGCCGAAGGGCGACTGTTCACCGCGGCCGAGGCGGCGCGCGGGGACCGGGTGGCGCTGATCGGAGCGAGCTTGGCTCAAGCCCTGTTTCCCGCCGGCAGTCCGGTGGGCGAGACCGTCATCGTCGACGGCGCCGAGTACCGGATCCTGGGGGCCTTCGCCCCGGCCAAAGGCGGATTCTTCGGCGAAAACGGTCTGGACTTTCAGATCGCCATCCCGCTCCGCACCGCCCAGCTCCGCTATCCGCAGGCGGACCGCTACATCATCGTCGCCAAGGCCAGGCCCGGCAGGCGCGAGGACGCGCTCGAAGAAGTGCGAAGCATCACGCGGCGCCTGCGCGGGGTCCCGCCGGGCGCCGAGGACGACTTTTCGCTGACCACGCCGGACCAAATCATCTCGCGTTTGGACAGCATCACGCGAATGGTCTTTTTGGCCTCGATCGCGCTCTCGGCGCTGGGACTGCTGGTGGGCGGCATCGGCGTGATGAACATCATGCTGGTGAGCGTGACGGAACGCACACGCGAGATCGGCATTCGTAAGGCGATCGGCGCCCGCCGCTTCGACATCGTGCTGCAATTCTTGATGGAGGCGGTTTCGCTGACCGGCGTCGGAGGCGTTTTGGGAATCCTCGTGGCCATCCTGGTCACCTTGCTGGTCGGCACGTTGCTTCCGGCGCTTCCGTCCGAAGTGCCGCTGTGGGCGGTCGCCGCCGGGTTCCTCGTCTCGGTTTTGGTGGGACTGTTTTTCGGCGTCTGGCCGGCGGTGAAGGCGGCGCGGCTGGACCCGGTGGTCGCTCTCCGCTACGAGTAACGTGAGAAGAAAGGAATCCGGGCATGTCTGAAGCGGCGCTCGCCGGAGTGGCGCTGGTTCTGCTGGCGGGCATCTTCCAAGGCAGCTTCATGCTGCCCGGCAAGTGGATGGCGGGATGGGCCTGGGAAAACTACTGGCTGATTTTCGCCTTTACCGCCTACCTGTTCTGCCCGTGGCTGCTGGCTCTCGCCACGGTGCCGCATCTCGCCGAGGTCTATGCGGGGATCCCGGCGGCGACGCTGGCCTGGACGGCGGGCTTCGGTGCCGCGTGGGGGTTGGGAGCGCTGGCTTTCGGGCTCGGCATCGAGGCCCTGGGGATGGCGCTCGGCTATGCCGTGATCGTCGGCGTCGCCGGGATCGCCGGCACGCTCATCCCGCTCCTGGCGCTGCGCGCACCTTCCTTTTCTGCGGTTCAGGGCGGGCTCACCGCAGCCGCCCTCGCTGTGATGCTGGGCGGAGTGGCGGTTTGCTCGCTGGCCGGCCGGTGGAAGGAAGCGGCGGCGCCCGGCGCGCCGCCAGGGGCCTACCGCCGCGGTTTGCTGATCTCGGGCGCCTCGGGGCTGCTCTCCTCGTGCGGCAATCTCGGCTTTGCCTTCGGCGGGGAGATCTCGCGGCGGGCGCAACAGCTGGGCGCGGCGGAGGCGCTGGCGCCTAACGCCATCTGGGCGCTGCTCGCCTTTCCGCTCTTCCTGCTCAACGGCGGCTATGCGCTCAGCCTCCTGCGGCGCCACCGGACGCTCGAGCGCTTTCAGGCCGCCGGCTCGCGCCGCCGCTGGGTGCTGGCGTTCGCGATGGGCCTGATGTGGATGCTCGGGATGGCGCTCTACGGCGCGGGCGCCCGTGCGCTCGGCCGGCTGGGGCCGTCTTTCGGCTGGGCAATGCTGATGTGCTCGATGGTTGTGGTCTCGAATGCGCTCGGCCTGCTGACGGGGGAGTGGTCGGCCGCTCCGGGCCGTTCCCGGCGGCGGCTGCGCACGGGCATCGCTCTCCTGTTGGCGGCCATCTGCCTGCTCGGCTACGCCAACCACCTCGGGACGCGCGTTCAATAAAGGATGACGAAATCCCCCGCCGCATCCGCGAACACGGCGGCGAAGCTCCACGGCGGGATTCCGCTCCTGAGGCCGCGTTCGGCGGTCGGCGCACCGTCCCGCCCAAACACCTGCCAGGCGAGCGAGCCTCCCTTGCCCCAGGCGGTTCCCTCTGTCCAGACCAGGATCACCTCACCGCGCCGGTTCACGGCGATGGCGGGATGCTTGCGCCCTTTCGGCTCCCCCGGCGAGGCGACGGGATGGGACCTTTCCGGATGCTCCGGATCCAGCCGGGCAAAATAGACTTGCCCCTGGGTCTCCCAGGCGCCCACCACGCCGTCCGGCCCCTCCGCAAAGGCCATGCTGCTCATCGGACAGGCGTTGACCAGCCACGGATGAAGCCGTCCGCCGCGGAAGCTCGCCCCGCGGTCGCCGGAGCGCAGCACGAAGATGTCCCGGTGCACGGATTCGATCGCCGACCGGTAGAGCAGATAGATGGCTCCGCGGCGGTCGGCAAAGCACCGCAGGCCGCAGCAGGCACAGGCGCCGGTCTGCTGCTCCGAAACTGCCTGTTCGACCGAAAAGGTCTTTCCGTCGTCCGCCGAACGCACCATCCAGACCCGCCGGCCGGCCTCGCCCTGGGGCGCTCCCGGCGCCTTGCCGTGCCAGGCCACAAAGACGTTGCCCTCGCTGTCGGCGGCAACCGAGCCGCCGCCATCCAACCCGTAGGTGCGCTGCATCAGGTTTCGTTGTTCCTCGAACGCTGTTCCCGCGTCGTTCAGCCGCGCGTACAGCATGGGCGCGCTTTCCCGGGAGGCGGGATCCTCCGGGTTCGGCGGCCCTTTCGGCGACGCAATTGCCGAGCCGTTCCACGCCACGTGTACTCTTCCGGCCCGGCCGACGGCCATTTGCGCGCCACGAATCGTCCCTACGGCGATGGCGCTGCCTTGCTGACAGTTCACCCGAACCGGTTTCGAAAAGGTGGCGCCCCCGTCGCGCGAGCGGACGTAAAAAATGTCGCCTCGCCGGGGATCTCCAAGAAAGTAAATCAGATGAAGGCCGCCCTCAGCAGTCGCAGCCACCTGTGGCTGGATGCCCGCCTCGGGAATGCGCAGCAGGCGAACCCCGGCGCCGGCGTTCAGGCTTGCCGGCAAGAAGGCCGCTAAGGCGGCAACCGGCGAGAGACGGCTCGCGCATGCCGCCGCTTGTCGAACGATGCCTCTCATATGTTTCGGTTATCCGCAGTCTACAACAATGCGGTATTTCCCGACAGTGCCCGAAATGAGCCGGCGCCGCGCCGCCCATTCCTCGTAGCCGGCAAATGCGCAAGGGAAGGTGATTGGACTGCCGCTTGCTCGTCCTCCTCGGAATGTTTCGCGTCCCGGTGACCTTGTCACGGGCGACGCCAGTCGTAATCTATAGCTTTAGGGAGGTAATTCGAGTGACTACCCAGCGATCTTTTAGGCTTGTTCTGGCGCTCGTCCTCGGGCTGGGGACGGGGTCAGCTCAGATGAGAATCGTCAACGGGGCTTCGTTCGCCGCCGGCCAGCCTCTGGCGCCGGGCTCGTTCGCCAGCATCTTCGGCAACAACTTGTGCTCGCAACAGGCCGCCGCCACGCCGCCCTTTCCCACGAGCCTCGGCGGCTGCTCGGTGGCCGTGAACGGCGTGGCCGCGATGATGCAGTACGTCTCGCCGGGCCAGATTAACTTCGTGGTTCCCGCCGGGATGGGCGCCGGCATGGCGAACGTCGCCGTCTCGACGGGCCTGGGGCAACTGACCGGTACGATGAGGATCGGACCGGCCGGCCCCGGCATCTTCGCGGTCAACGGTATGGGAATCGGCGAGGGCGCCATGCTCCACGGCACGATGTGGCAGCGAGGACCCTTTAGCGCCATGACGGGCGGCCAGCCCACTCCGGTTTCCATCTTCGTGACCGGTCTTGACTTATCCACCAAGCCCGCCGTGATGGTCGGAGGCATCCCCGTCGAAGTCCTCTGGTTCGGCGACGCCCCGGGCTACCCAGGACTGCAACAGATCAATATCGTCCTTCCGCCGGGCATGGCCGGAGTGGGCCGCGTCCCCGTCACGGTCACTTCGGGCGGCCAGACCAGCAACGTGACGTTCATGAACATCCTGCCCACGACGTCGATGATGCAAGGCATGCCCGGGTGGGGTCCCGGCATGGTTATCCGGGAGAACATGCGTCGC
>JBBIMZ010000041.1:222-2373 GCA_037444135.1 Solibacteraceae bacterium | reverse complement strand
AGCTACCTGGCGTTCAACGCGGCGAACAATACCGTTCTCGTCACCGACGAGGACGATGATGCGATCCGCGTCATCTCGTTGGCGTCGAAGTCAATCGTCGCGACGATCACGCTGCCTGACGGCGCCGAGCCTCAGGCGATCGCGGTCAACGAGACGGGCACGCTCGCGGCGGCCGCGCTCAGCGCCAAAGCGTCGATTGCGCTGATCGATTTGAGCCGGAACACGGTCGCTTCCGTCATCGGCACAGGCTATTTCCCGAGCCGCGTCGCGTTTTCCGGCGGCAGCCTCTTGGTGACCAACGCCGCCGGCGGCACGGTTTCGGTGATCGACACGGCCTCGCGAACCATAACGCGAACCATCCCCGTGGGGTTCGGCCCTTACGGAATCGCCGCCGGCGCGGGCGTGGCCGTCGTCGCCAACATGCAGGGAGGGACGCTCTCGATGATCAACTTGAGCGACTATTCGGTCGTGGAGATCGCGCTTCCCGCGGGGACGCGCCCGCATGAAGTCGCTCTGGCGCCGGCCCTGCACAAGGCCGTGATCACCGCGCCGATGTCGAACGGCCTGCTGATTCTCAATCTGGACAGCCGGGCTGTCACCGCGGTGGAAACCGGCGCTTGGAACGCCATGGGGCCCGGAGCGGTGGTGACCGACAACCGTCTGGCTTTCGCCGCCAATCAGATGACGGCGAGCATCACCGTCGCCGACCTGAACGCCGCGGCGGTGGTGCGCACCTTCCCGGTCGATCCCGGGCCGAGGGCCCTCGCGGTCAACCCGGCGAGGCATCAGCTGCTGGTGCTTTCGCAGGCCACGGGCGCTCTGGCGATTGTCGATCTGGCCACCTATAACATCGTCGACCGCATCAACGTCGTCGAGACGCCCAAACAGGGCCGGTGGATCTTGCCTGTGGTCTCCTCGATCAGCCCCGCCTCCGGGCAAGCCGGCTCACCGCCGTTTCCGTTCACCATCACCGGCGCCAACTTGCAGTCCGTCAAGGAGCTGGAATTTTATCTCCCCGGGGGGATGATGGGCGGCGGCATGATGGGCGGCGGTCCAGGCGGGGAGGATCCCAACATCAAAGTCTCCAATGTCCAGGTCGACGCCGCCGGGACGCGCTTGACGGCCACCGTGCAGATTCTTCCTGCCGCAGTCGCCGGCGCGCGAATCATCCGCCTGGAGACCGAAGACGGCGAGATCATGACTCCGATGTTCACCGCAGTCTTCACAGTGACCCGGTGAGGGCCGAAGTGCCCGATTTCAGCCGGTCGGAGCGGGCGGCTGCCTGATTTGAGGCAGTTCCGGGACGGCGACAGCAGATTACCGGAGCCTCACATCTGGAACGTGAATTGTTGGCGAGGCGGAGGAGGAACGGGACATGAGCCTCATTCTGATCGCAGGCGATTGTTACAGCGGCGAAGACCGCCTCGCCAAAGCCCTGGCCGCCGCACTCGGCTATCGACCGATCGCCGAAGAGGCGGTCGTCGAAAAGGCCGCCGCCGGAGGATCTCCTCACCAGGAGTTGTGGATGACGCTTCGCTGCGCGCCGGGCTGGCGCGACCGCTTTCTGCACAAGAACCGCAGGTACTGGCTCGTCTTGCAGGCGGCTCTCGCCGAGGAGATCGGCGAGGGGCGCGCCGTCTGCCACGGCGTGCTGGCCGATTTTCTGCTTCAGGAGCGGCTGCCGGCGCTGCGCGTCCGTGTCACCGCTCCTTTGGCACAACGAATCGAAAACGTCCGCCAGGCGCTGCTTCTCAGCGAGGAGGAAGCCGAAGCCTTCCTCGAGATGCAAGCCGAGGTGCGGGGCCGCCGGCTGCGCTACCTCTACGGTACGCAAGAGCCGGCGCCGGCGCTTTACGATCTGACCTTGGACCTGGGCGCGATGACGACCGAGCAGGCCACGGAAGCCGTCCTTGAAGCGGCGGCCGGCCATCCGGAGCTCTCCGGCCGGCAGGAGTTCGGGGATTTCCTCCTCGTCTGCCGGGTGAGAGCCGCCTTGGCTAACGACCCTGAAACCGGCCATCTGGAGCTGGCCGTATCCTCCGAGAACGGGAGCGTGTTTCTGGAGGGATCGCTGACGCAGCCATGGGCTTTGGAGGAGGTGCGCCGCGTGGTCTTTGCCGTCGCTGGAGTAAAGCGATTCAACCACGACGC
>JBBIMZ010000041.1:0-212 GCA_037444135.1 Solibacteraceae bacterium | reverse complement strand
GTCAACCTGGAGGGCCTCTGGCTGCGGGAGCCGGAGGCCTGCACGGCGGGGCCGCCGGCCTTGCTGTTCCGGACACCTCAGCCGCCGTCGCTGAAACGTGTGGCGCTGCTGGCGTCCGCGCTGGCAGGGATCGTGCTGCTGGCCTTGCCCTTTGTCCGGCGCTCTCTCCCGCCCGGGGAGGGCCGGGCGAGCATGGCGACCTTCCACGGCGT
>JBBIMZ010000040.1:11628-13109 GCA_037444135.1 Solibacteraceae bacterium | reverse complement strand
AGGAGGCCGGCCTCTTTGAGGTGCTTCCAGCCCTTGACATACTGAAACGCCCCGAGCGTCATGCCGAGGCCTGCCAGCGCAAAGCCGAGATGCCAGTTGACGCGCTGGCCCGCCCAGCCGCAGGCCAGCGGCGCCAGGAACGCGCCCAGGTTGATCCCCATGTAGAAGATCGAGAAGCCCGCGTCACGGCGGGGGTCGCCGGACTCATAGAGCTGGCCGACGATGGCGCTGACATTCGGCTTGAGCAGGCCGGTGCCGGCGGCGATCACCAGCAGGCCGGCGAAAAACAGCGGCAGGCTGTGGACGACGAGAAGGAAGTTCCCCGCCGCGATCAGCACGCCTCCGATGAGCACGGCGCGGCGCTGTCCGAGCAAGCGGTCGGCGATCCAGCCTCCGGGCAGACCGGCCAGATACACGAGCGCCGTGAACAGCCCGTAGATCACGCCCGCGCCGGCCACGCTGAAGCCGAGACCTCCCTGGGCGGCCGGCGCGGTCATGAACAGGATCAGCAGCGCGCGCATGCCGTAGTAGCTAAAGCGCTCCCAGAGCTCGGTGAAGAAGAGGGTCGAGAGGCCTCGCGGGTGGCCGAAGAAACTCCGGTCGGCGGTCTCGGGGGCGGGGCGGGTCAGAGGCGCTTCCACTCGATCTCCGTTGTCAAGCCGGCGACGCCGGCGCGGTCTCTGGCGTCGACGACGCGGAAAGCGAGCACGTCGTCGAGCCAGTCCTGGCTGGCGCCGTCCCAGTACTGCGTGGCTACCGTGAGTGTATACTCCTGGCGCGTCAGCAGGCAATCGAAGCGGAATTCGATTTCGAGTTCTTCGCCGGGCCGGAACCGGCCGAGGCGCTTGCCTTCGACGCGCGTGTTGGTGCCGAAGACGTCGATGCCGAGGCGGGTGCGGATGAGGATGCCGACGACGGGCTCGTCGACCGGCGCGTCGAAGCGAGCCCGCACGCGGACGGCCGCTCGCTCGCCGCATTCGAGGACGGCCGTTTCGGCGCCGGCGTGATCGAGCAGCCGGACCTGGAGGATGCGGCTGGCGCCGTCGCCGTGGCGAAAGCTGGACCGGGAGGCGGCGGGCGCCTCCGGCGATTCGGGATGCTCCCGGCGGCGGCGCTCCAGGACCATGCCGATGTAGCGGTTGACGACGTCGCTGGGGCGCCCTTCGGCGGCGATTTCGCCGTTGAGCAGGAAGATGGCGCGGTCGGCGAGCTGTTTGACCAGGCCGAGGTCGTGGGAGACGAACAGGATGGTGACGCCGCGGCGCTTGAGCTCCTCGAACTTGCGGATGCAGCGGCTCGAGAAGATCGCGTCGCCGACGGCGAGCGCCTCGTCGACGATCAGGATGTCGGGAGAGACATGGATGGCGGTGGCGAAGGCCAGGCGGACGTACATGCCGCTCGAGTACTCCTTGACGGGCCGGTCAATGAAGTCGCCGATCTCGGCGAAGGCGGCGATCGCGGGGAAGCGCCGGTCGATTTCG
>JBBIMZ010000040.1:0-11549 GCA_037444135.1 Solibacteraceae bacterium | reverse complement strand
CGAGCAGCGCGGCGATGCGGCCTTCGGTGGCGACGCGGCCGCGGGTGGGCGGCAGAATCCCGCAGACGATCTGGAGGAGCGTGCTTTTGCCGCAGCCGTTCGGACCGACGACGCCGAGCGTTTCGCCGGGGGCGACCTCGAGGCTGACGTTGCGCAGCGCCCAGAACTCCTTGTGCAGGGCGCGGCCGGAGGGGGAAAACAGCTCCAGGATGCGATCCGAAGGGCGGCGGTAGAGCCGGTAGACCTTGGAGACGCTCTGAACGAGAATCACCGTGGGTGTTTCAGACTATAGCGCGCCGGTCCGGTGGGGGACAACGGCCGCCGGGAGAGCTTCAGGTCGCCGGGGGCCGGCCGTACATGCGCACGCGGTAGGAGCGCGTGGCGTAGGGCGTGGCGAGGACCTCTTTGCCGAGCGCGACGGATTCCTCGACGGAAGCGCGCGCTTTCTCGACGTCCAGCCAGGCTTTGTCCAGCGCCATGGCGCCGTGGCCCGGCAACAGGACGTCCCAGGAGACTGGGGCGCCGTTCCAGGTGAATGCGGCCAGCTTCCTGAGCGAGGCGGCGTACTGGCGGTTATCGGCGTAGGGGTTTCCCTGCCAGCCGAGGCGCCCGTCGTAGAGGACCGTATCTCCGGAAAACAGCAAATTCTTGCCGCCGGCTTCCAGAAGGAAGCAGACCGAGCCGGGCGTGTGGCCGGGTGTGTGAATGACGCGCAGGCGCCGGTTGCCGAGCGCGAGCTCTTCGCCGTCGGCGAGGCGCTGGTCGACGGGGCAGCGGGGAAACGCGGCGAGGCCTTTGATCAGATAGAAGGCCGTCACCTGCGTGCCCTGTTCGATGGCGGCGGCGTCGGCCTCGTGGATGAGAATCTTAGCGCCGAGTTCGCGAAACTTGCGGTCGGCCATGGCGTGGTCGACATGGCAATGCGTGTTGAGCACCCAGCGGATATCCGCTCGCTTGCGACCGCACTTTTCGACGTTGGCCAGCGTCAGGTCGACTTCGGATTCGTAGGTGGGGTCGAGGAGGGCGACGCCTTCGGCGCCGCAATCGATCATGTATGTCAGGTTGGAGTGGCGCTCCTGGCCGACGAGGTAGACGCCGGGGGCGAGCTCGACGGGGACCCGGCGGCGGGGCGCGCCCCGATCGAGGCCGTAGCGCTCGAGGGCCTGCCGGAGGGCGGCGCCGGCGGGCCAGGGCTCCTCGAGGGGCAGGCGCTTGGCGAGTTCGCGGAGCTGAAACGTGGATTCGTCGAAGGCGACGCTCTGGCCCTCTTCGGTGGTGAGTGTGGAGACGCGGGGCGCCTGGAGCTGGGCCCAGGCGGCGAGAGCGGCAAAGAGCGCTGCGCCCGTCAAGCGCGAGCGCCACGGGTGGACCCGGACAGTCATCGACGCGACTATACAAAGCGGAACGGGGAGCGTCAAGGGGAGTCCGGGTGCGGCGTTTGTCCGGCGAAGGGCCTCTGCGATAGCATTCGAAGGAATGCCGAGCCGGAGGAGCTTTCTTCACTGGGCGGCCGCGGCGCCGTTGGCGCGGGCCGATTCGAAACCGGGCGAGCCGCACTACCGCATCGTCACGCCGTATGCGCCGGCGCCCGTTCCGGGCATGCCCGGGCCGTTTCCCGGCGCCGTTGTCGCCGTGCATTCCGAGAAGGCGATCGACGAAACCTCCGAGAAGGTGGACGTCGCCGTGGTGCGGGAGATGATGGCGCGCGGCATGTGCGAGCTCACCGGGGAGCGCCGCGTGGAGGAGGCCTGGCGGCGCTTGTTCGGCCCCGAAGATGTGGTGGGCATCAAGCTGAACTGCTCCGGGGCGCCGGGCGTGGTCTCCTCGCCCGAAGTCGTCGCTGAGATCGTGCGGAACCTGGCGGCCATCGGGGTTCGCGCCGAACGGATATACCTGTACGAACGTTTCAAGAGCCAGGTGGACAGCGTCAACTACCCGCCGTATCTTCCCGAGGGAGTACACATCGTCACGGCGGAGGAACGCCGGGGCGACAACCGCGCGTATGACCCGCGGGTGTACGTGGAGGTGAGCTTTTTCGGAGAGGAGGACACGCGGTCGAACGCGATGAAGCTGGTGACGCGCACGGTGACCAAGATCATCAACGTGCCGAACATGAAGGATCACGGCGCCTCGGGCGTGACCGGCTGCCTGAAGAACATCGCGTACGGCAGTTTTTCGAATGTGGCGCGGTCGCACGCGCGCGGGACCTCCCACACCTATTCGTTCATCGGGACGCTGGCGTCGGTCGAGCCGGTGCGCTCGCGCACGGTCTTGCAAGTCATGGACGGCCTGAGAGGCGTCTGGCACGGGGGGCCGTTCTCGCCGGACCGGCGCTTCCGGTTTTATCCGAAGGAGCTGCAATTCGCCACGGATCCGGTGGCGGTCGACCGGCTGCTGCTCGATACGATCGACAACAAGCGCCAGCAGATGGGCGCCATTTCGATCTGGGACCGCTCGCCGGAGCACTTGCGGGTGGACGACGTGCGGGCGCGCGACCGTGACCCGAATGTGAACATCCTGATCCGCGAGCCCGGCCACGTCGAATACGCGGCGGGCCTGGGGCTGGGCGTTTACGACATCGGGCGCATCCGCGTGCGGAGGATCGAGCTTTGATGCGGGCGCTCGCAGCCTTGCTGGGTGCGGCGGCGTGCCTGAGCGCCGGGACGGAAAAGTTCTGCTTCGATGCGGCCGTGCAGCAGGCGCTGAGCCGGCTCGGGCTGAGCGGCATCGAGCGGTGCGAGGCAGAGGGGCGCGAGAAGCTTCCGGCGCCCCGGACCGACCCGAAGGTGCGGGTGGCTTCGGCGACCCGGGCTCCGTGGATCCTCGCCAACGGCTGGCGCTTCCTGCGCAACCCCGGCGGGCGCTTCTGGTACGAGCTGCCGGCGGGTAAGGCGGCCCTGGCGCTGGCCGAAGCTTTCGCTTACAGTGCGGATGCCGGTTTTCAAGTCGCGCCCGAAGATTACGGCGAGGCGGCCCGGATGCTCGAATTTCTGCGCGCGCTGCCGCGGCGGGATTTGCCGCCGATGGCCGATTTCGCCTTCGTTGACGACGGATCCACCGTCAGCGCGGAGGCGATCAACCTGCTCTGCCGCCGCAACCTGCTGTTGAGGATCGTTTCGCGGCCGGATCCGCGCTTCGGCCTGAATGTCGTGATCGGGAGCGCCGAGTTTCCGCGCGGGCTGGCGGTGAACCCGGCCGAACTCGCCGCGGCAGTCCGGCAGAAGTTGACCGATGAGCGCCGTTCGGTGCGGCTGTACGGCAGCGAGACAGCGCTCGTTCGCGCCTGCGGCGACACGAAGGCAGCGCGCCTCTACGTACTCTATTACGGCAACTATCCGGTGCGGGGCCTGCGGGTGCGCGTGCGGGGCGAGTTTCCCTCGGCCGCCGTGCATGTGTTCGGCCGGCCGGAGGCGCAGGCGGAGGAGCTGACCAACGAGGGCGGCTTTACGGAGCTGACGATTCCGGAGACGGGTCCGCTGGCCGTGGTGGACCTGCCCGCGCCGGCGCGGCGGTAAGGCGCTACCGGCGCAGGAACTGCGGGTCGCGCCAGTCCCAGACGCGCTCCGGATGGGCATCGACGCTCACCGGGAGGGTGTTCCAAGTGTGCGGCGCAAAGCTCAGGGCGCCGTGGCCGTGGATGAGCAGGCTCGCCGCCAGCGCGAGCAGAAAGAGAAGCTGTGCGGGGCGCCGCTTCCGGCCCGGGAGGCGCCACGCTTCGAAGACAGGAATCAGGAAAAAGACCAGCACGGGGGTGAGGTCGCTCGTGAGCCGCGGCCCGTAGCTGTAGCCGCCCCACCAGAAGGAGACATAGAGCGACACAGCCAGCAGGTGCGCCGCGGCCCAGCCGGCCAGATATGCCGGCAGGGGCCGGAGCCAGCCGCCGCGGATCGCCGCCGCGGCGCCGGCGATGCTGAACAGGAACACCGGCGTGAAGACGAGCAACCCGCGCGAGGGGCTGATCAGGTTTCCGGCGAGCGCCTCGAAGACCCTCCAGTCCGGCGCCGGCGGGCGGAGCCGGTAGTAGGACGGCAGCCAGGCGCCGAACGCGGAAAGGTTATAGGCGAAAAAGGCCGCAAACACCGGAAGCGCCCAGGCCGCGAAGGCCGGCAGCGAGCGCCGGTGGCGATGGAAGACGTAGGCGGCGGCCGCCGCCAGCAGCAGGAGATTCGTGGGCCGCACGATGTAGGCGAAGGCCGACGGCAACCCGGCGAGCGCCGCGCGGCGGGGGCGCGATTCCGCGGTCACGAGCAGGTGGATGGTGACCGCGATCAGGAGCATCGAGGGTGCGTGCTGGTAGAGGGCCCGGCTGCCGGTCGACCAGGCGGGGGTGGCGGAGGCAAACAGCAGGGCGAGCGCCGCGGCGTGCATCGGCGGGAGGTAGCGCCGCGCGGTGAGCACGATGACAGCCGCCGCCAGGGCAACCAGCAGCGAGGCGGCGATCATCTCGACGGCCGCGCGGCCGCCGACGAGATCCCCGCGGAGGAAGGCGTCGAGGATGGGCCGTCGGCCCGAGGTCGACCAGGAGGCGAGCGCCGGGGAAATCACGTCCAGGGCGCCTCGGAGGCCCAGGACGACGGGAGCGGCCATGAGGGGCACTCCGACGGGGTACCAGTTGTAGATGTGCCCGCCGGCGCAGGCGCCCATCGCCGCGCCCTGGACGGTCTTTCCCGCCTGAACGCATTCGACGCCGTAATAGCCGCTTTCGCGCACCAAGTCGAGGTATTCATCCAGGTTGGTGTCGCCGCGCTCGAGCAGGCTGAGCGCCACCAGGACGGTCCAGCGCGAATCCCCGGAGGTGAGCACGGGAGAAAGCGCATGGGCGAGGAAGACGGCCGCAAAGACACTTCCGGCGAGGCGAAACACGCCACATGCTAGCACGGGAAGTGCTAGGTTGACTGTCAGAAGGCGATGCCGGCCAACCTCACGCCGGAGTATCTGGCGGCGGAAGAAGAGTTCAAGCAGGCTCAGACCCAGCAGGAAAAGCTCGCCGCGCTCGAGCGGATGCTCGCCACGATCCCCAAGCACAAGGGGACCGAGAAGCTCCAGGCCGACATCAAGCGGAGGATTTCGCGGCTCCGGAAGGAGTCGCAGAAGAAGGGCGGGGCGCACACGACGCCGTTCTGGCTGGTCAAGCGGGAGGGGGCGGGGCAAGTGGCGTTGATCGGGCCGCCGAACGCGGGCAAGTCGCTCCTGGTGGCGCGCCTGACGCACGCCCGGCCGGAAGTGGCCGACTATCCGTTCACAACGCGGGCGCCGGTTCCGGGGATGATGGAATGCGAAGACGTCCAGATCCAGTTGGTGGACCTGCCGCCCATCGCGCCGGAGTTCACCGAGCGCTGGCTGCCGCAAGTGATCCGCGGGGCGAACCTGGGCGTGCTGGTGGTGGGGCTCAGCGACCCGGCCGTGCTCGAGGAGATCGAGTTTATCCTGGGCATGCTCGAGCAGCACCGCCTTCCGGTTCCCCGCCTGATGGCGGCCAACAAGATCGACCTCGACGGCGCCGGTGAGATTCTCGTCGCGCTGAAGGATTTGTACGGCGACCGCTTTCGGTACGTGGCACTGTCAGCCCTGACCGGAGAGAACCTCGACGAATTCCGCTGGGCCGTCTTCGAAGCACTCGGCATCGTCCGCATGTACACCAAAGCGCCGGGTAAACCGCCCGATCTGAGCAGGCCCTACGTGCTCCGGCGCGGTCAGACGGTGATCGAAGCGGCGGCGCTGGTGCACAAGGATTTCGCCGAAAAGTTCAAGTTCGCCCGCCTGTACCGGCTCAGCGGCGAGCCGTCCGGCCTGATGGTGGACCGCACGCACGAGGTCCAGGACAAGGACATTCTGGAATTCCACATTTGAAGGTCAGCCGCCGGAGAGTTTGCGGATTTCCAGGAAGCGGACGCCCACCTGCCGGCCGCCGAATTCGAGGACCGGTTCGGCCCGTCCGGGGCCGGCCTGGAGCAGGACCGGAGCAAAGCGGCACTCGATGGCGCCGGCGGCGACGGGTTGCTCGAGATCGACGTTGTTGAGGCGGAAGCGAGCCTTGCCTGCGGCCGGGGCGGGAAACAGGCGCAGCAGGATCTCGTAGCGGCCGCCGGCGCGCACGTCCACTTCCCAGTAGCCGAGTCCGTCCGGCTCCCAACTGGCTTTGGGGCCGCGCCAGTCCTGGCGGGTGAGGATGACGGGATTTTCATGGGGCGTGCCGATGTGGATGCGCGGCGGGGCGTAGCCGCGTGTGGAGGAGACGTCGGCGAACCACTTCTCGTAAGCGGCGCGCAGGCGGGCGACCAGCTTCGGGTTAGCGGCGGCCAGATCGCGCTGCTCGCCCGGATCGGCTGCGAGGTCGTAGAGCTCCTTGCCGTCGACGAGTTTGTAGCGGGAGGTGCGGACGGCGGCGTTGCGGAACGGCTCCGGCTGATCGCCGCGGTGCCACTGGGTGAACAGCGTGCGCTCGGGCCAGACGGGCTGGGAGCCGCGGATCAGGGGCAGGAGGCTGCGGCCGTCGAGGCGGAGGCCGGCCGGGCGCGCGACGCCGCAGGCTTCAAGCAGCGTGGGGAAGACGTCGATGTGCGCGGCGATGGCGTCCACCTGCTTGCCGGGCTCGACGACGCCCGGCCACCGGAGGAAGAACGGCACGCGGATGCCGCCCTCATAGACGCTGCCTTTGCGGCCGCGCAGGCCGGCGTTGAACCGGTCCTGCTGCGGGCCGTTGTCGGTGAGGAAGACGACGATGGTGTTGGTGTCGAGCCCGAGCCGCGCAAGATGGGCGAGTAGCCGGCCGGTGTTCTCATCGATGTTTTTCACCATGGCGTAGATCCGCGCCGTGGTCTCATCGAGCCCGCGGGCGCGGTAGGGGGCGGCCAGCTCTTCGGCGACCTCGAGCGGAGTGTGCGGGGCGTTAGTGGCGATGTAGGCGAAGAAGGGCTGCGAGCGGTCGGCCTCGATGAACTCGAGCGCCCGCTGGAAGAAAATGTCCGTGCAGTAGCCCTTCACCCGGACTGGCTTGCCGTTGTCCTGGAGGATCGGATCGAAGTAGTGGTTGTCGGGCGGGTCCGAGGGCTGGCCGATGCCCCCGCCGTTGTGGCACAAAGCGGTCTGGAAGCCCTGATCGATGGGGCGCATGGGGTAGTTGTCGCCGAGGTGCCACTTGCCGAACAGGCCGGTGCGGTAACCTTCGCTCGAGAGAACTTCGGCGAGGGTCACTTCGTCCGGGTACATCATGGACCGGCCGAGGTAGGTGTCGACGACGCCGGTGTGGTAGTTGTAGCGGCCGGTCATCAGGCTGGCGCGCGTGGGCGAGCAGACGGGGGAGACCTGGAACTGAGTGAAGCGGACGCCCTCGACGGCGATGCGGTCGATGTGCGGCGTCTTCAGATACGGGTTGCCGTGGAGCGACAGGTCGCCGTAGCCCTGATCGTCGGTGATGATGAGGACGATGTTCGGCCGCGACGGCCGGCGGGCGCGCAACAGGCGCGGGGCGGCGCTCGCGGCGAGAAAACGGCGGCGGCTGAACCGGAGCATGGTGTGGTCATTCTATCGCGGGGCCCGGCGGGGGTGACAAGGGAACGGGCATCGCCACGATGATACGATTCATGAGGCGCCGTTTTGAGGTGGACGGCCCGGAAGGAACGGGCATGGCATCACGCAGAGAGTTCCTGGCGCGCGGGGCGCTTGCAGCGGTGGGCGGAGCAGCGGCGCAGGCTGCCGAGAATGCCGTAGCCTCGGGGGACCCAGGCGGGCGCATCCCTCTGAACGGCCTCTGGCGCTTCCGGCTGGATCCGGAGCGATCCGGAGAAGCGTTAGGCTGGCAGCGTCTCGAGCAGGCGGGGGCGGAATGGCGCCAGGTTCGGGTGCCGCACACTTGGCAGATCGAGCCCGGCTCGGAAGAGTATTACGGCGCGGCCTGGTACTGGCGTCTGTTCGAGGCGCCTCCGGAGTGGTCGGCCCGAGCGGTGCGGATCGAGTTCGAAGCGGTCTTCCATACGGCGACGGTGTGGGTCAACGGCCGCCTCGCCGGCCGGCACGCCGGCAAGGGCTATACGACATTTGCCTTTGAGATTACGGCGCATCTGCGCTTCGGCGGAGCCAACGCCATCGCGGTCCGCGTGGAGAACGATTTTTCGGCCGCGATGCTGCCTCGCGGCCGCTCGAGCGACTGGACGCACGACGGCGGCATTTACCGCCCCGTGAGTCTGCTGGTGACGCCCAAGGTATATCTGGAGCGGGTGGATGTCGATGCGATTCCCGAGCCCGGGGGCGGGCGGGCCCGGATCGAGGCGGCGGCCGTGGTCCGCAATGCGGGCGAGCAGCCGTGGGAGGGGACGATCGGATGGCGGATCGTGGACGCGGAAACCGGCGCCACGGTGGCGCGGCGCCCGCGGGCGGCCCGTGTGCGCGTGAAGCCGGGTGAGAGCGTCGATGTGAAGCTGCCTCCGGCGGCGCTGGCCGAACCGAAGCTGTGGCACTTCGACCGCCCGCACCTGTATCGATTCGAAGCCGAACTGGAGACAGCCGGCGCAGCGGCTCACCGCATCGAGACCTGCTTCGGCGTGCGCAGCATCGAAGTGCGTGACGGCGGTTTCTATCTGAACGGCGAGCGGGTCCGGCTGATGGGCGTCGAGCGCATGGCGGGCAGCAACCCCGAGTTCGGCATGGCCGAACCGGCCGAGTGGATCCGGCACGATCACGAGGAGATGAAGGAGCTGAACTGCGTCTTCACGCGAGTGCACTGGCCGCCGGACCGGCGCGTGCTGGACTACTGTGACCGCCGCGGCATGCTGATCCAGCTCGAAGTGCCCGCCTGGGGCGGCCGCACGTTCGAAGGGATGAGCGAGGAGCCTTCCCCGGAGATCATGCAGAACGGCCTCGAACAGCTTCGCGAGATGATCCTGCGCGACCGCAACCATCCGTGCATCTTCTCCTGGGGGCTCGCGAATGAAATCGGGGGACAGACGCCTGTGGCGCGGCGCTTCCTGGAGCGCATGCTCGCAGAGGCCAAACGGCTCGATCCCCGGCGGCTCTGCTCCTACGCCTCGAATTCGCTGCAACGGACGCCGGAGCGGGATGCGGCGGCTCTTATGGATTTCATCGCCTGGAACGAATATTACGAGACGTGGTTCGAGGGCGGGCTGGAGGAGCTGCGGCGGAATCTCGAGGAGATCGAGCGGGCCTTTCCGGGCAAGCCGATCGTGATTTCCGAATACGGCTACTGCGCCTGCACGCCGGAGCGCCCCGAGGAGGATGCGCGCCGCATTCGCATTCTGCGCGAGCACACGGGGATCTTTCGCTCGCGGCCGCGCGTCGCCGGAGTGATCTTCTTTTGCTACAACGACTACCGGACCCACATCGGCGACAAGGGGACGGCTGTGATGCGGCAGCGCGTTCACGGCGTTGTGGGTTTGTATGGGAGGCGCAAGCCTTCCTTTGAAGCGCTGCGCCGGGAGTCGAGCCCCGTCGAGGCGTTTGAGGTGGCCGGCAGACCGGATTTCCTGCGAGTGACGGTGCGTGCCCGGAGCGTGGTCCCGGCGTATACGCTGGATGGCTACCGCGTGCGCGCCGTGGCGTACGGGCCGGCGGAGATTCCTGTCGAGCGGCTCCTGACGCCGCTTCCGCGCCTGGCGCCCGGCCAGCAGGCGACCGTGACGCTCCAGTGCCGCGAAACGGCGCCGGAGAAGGTGGTCCTCGACGTCGTTCGTCCGAGCGGGGACTCGGCCGCCACTGTGATCTGGAGACCCTGAAAGGAACCCCGCCATGCGAGCCCATACGCCAACCCTGCTGGAACGCGGCAGCACGCTGTACGTCTCGCTGACGTCGGTCGTGGCGGCGACCTCGGGGTTGCTGTTCGGCTTCGACATCGCGGTGATCAACGGGGCGATACTGTTTCTGCGGCAGCAGTTCGGCCTGAGCGAAGTCGAGACGGAGGCGGCCGCCGGCAGTCTGCTGGCCGGCTGCGTCTTCGGGGCCAGCTTCGGGGGCTGGCTGAGCGACACGCTGGTCAAGCGCATCGGACTGAGGTGGGGCCGGCGCGCGGTGGGCGGCACGGGGTTGGCGCTGGCGGCCTCGTTTCTGCTGGCCACCGCGCTGACCCACGGCAAGCTCTCGGCGGTGGTCTTGCTGACCCTGGGTTACGCCAGCATGGACTGCATGTTGCCGGTTTCCTGGTCCGTCTGCCTGGACGTGGGACGCCGTTACGCCGGCGCCGTGACGGGGGCGATGAACATGGCCGGGCAGGTCGGCTCGTTCCTTTCCTCGGTGGCCTTTGGTTATCTGGTGAACTGGTTCCAGAGCTATAACGCTCCGCTATTCCCCATGGCGGCTATGATGTTTGTGAGCGCGGCGTTGTTTTTTACCATCGACCCCACTCGGCAACTGGTCGAGGAGGCGGCGCCCGCCGCGGCAAGACATGTTCGAGATTCTTGAGCACACGGCCGATATCGGCTTTCGGGCCACGGGCGCAACGCGTGAAGAGATGTTCGAACAGGCGGCTCTGGCCCTGGTTTCCATCGCCGTCGAGCTCGACCAGGTGGCGCTCCGCGCACCCTACCCGCTGGCCGCCACCGGCGAGGATCTCGAGTCCCTGCTGGTGAACTGGCTCAACGAAGTGCTCTACTACTTGGACGCGCAGCGCATCCTGCTGGCGCGCTTTCAAGTGACGCGGCTCGAGGAGCAGCGCGTGCTGGGGCAGGCCTGGGGCGAACCGCACGATCCCGCGCGCCACGCGGTGAAGTTGGTGGTCAAGGGCGTCACCTACCACCAATTGAAAATCGGCTGCGAGCCCGGCTGCCACAGCGCCGAAGTGTATCTGGACGTCTAACCATCGCCGCGGCCTCTGGTTTTCCCCGCAGAGTTCGCGGGCGGGCTGCCCGCCTCAGGCCGGCCCCTTTTCGTGGGGAAGAGGATCGCCCCCGAAGTGTTGCGCGACCTCGAGCCGAACCGGTCCGGGATGAGCCGCCCTATCAAGCGCAGCGCGTTCACCGCCTGGCTGCCGCCGCAGCTCCTTGGATAAGTCGCGACAGGGGAAACCGCCTGTCCTATCGGGCCGCATCTGGCGCGGGGTCGCGCCTCAGGTGGAGGCTTTCTGCGCCTGGGCAATGACTCCGCGCATAAACTCGGCGGCCAGCCTGGCGCTGGTGTCCACGTAGTCGATGCCGACCGTCTGCCCATTCCTGACCGGCAGCGGGTGACATAACTCGTACCCCAGATAGCCACGGTAGCCGATCTCGAGCATGGCCTTGACGAAGGGGAGGTAGAAGTCCGGGCCGGCCACCGTGCCGTCCGGGTTGCGGGTCTCATAGTCCCCGCCGAAGTGCGAAAGCACTTGCAGCGATCCCACGTCCAGAGCCGCCTGCCTCACATAGGCCGGGGCTTTCTTCGGCATGATGGGCGCGTCCAGGCATACCTTCAAGTGCGGGGAACCTACCTCCCGCACCATGCGCAGTACGTCGTGGTGGTCTTGGATCACGGGCGCATGGTTCTGAAGGGCCAGCGTTACGCCGTATTCGCCGGCGTACCGCGCAGCCTCCTGTAACCCTTGCCGGCACCAAGCCCAAGTCTCTTCC
>JBBIMZ010000039.1:9194-13115 GCA_037444135.1 Solibacteraceae bacterium | reverse complement strand
CAGCGCCTCGACACGTCTGCGCGCCGTGGCCGAGATCGGCATGAACGGCCGGGGCGCGGAGCTGGCGATCCCGAAGACCTCGAGGAGCTGCAGGGCATACGCCGCCTCGTGGTGACGCCCCTCTTGCTTGCGGTGGGGCACAGGATGCGTCAGCAGCCAGCCGCACTTGCGATCATAGCCGATGCGGCGCGGGATGCCGGAGGCTTCCGAGACTTCCTCGAAGGTGCCGTCCCCCCGGTTGCGGTACAAGAAATTGCGGCGCACGCCCCCGACGAACAGGTCGACATGTCCGTCGTTGTCGAAGTCGGCGGCGGCCGCCCCGATGGCATAGCCGGCGCCGGCCAGGCCCGCCTGCCCGGTGACGTCGCGGAATTTCATGCCGCCCAGGTTGCGATAGAGCCGGTTCCAATCGCCGGGCCCGGTCTTCTCGAGCGAAGGCACGGCGGCGCCGTTGGTGAAGAAGATGTCCGTCAGGCCGTCGCCGTCGTAATCGAACACGGCGACGCCGCCGGCCATCGTCTCGATCAGGTGCTTGCGCTCGGTCGGGTGGTTTTCGAGCACGAAATCGAGGCCCGAGGCGGAGGCGACATTGCGGAAGTGAATCTCTCCTTGCCCGCCGCCCGGCAACGGCGCCGCGAGCACGGCCAGCAGAATCGTCCAGCGCCGAATCGCCCTATCTCCTCTGCGCCGGCGCCTTGGCCTTCACCTGCCGGAATTTTTGGAGCGTCTCCAACCCTTTTTCCTTCTGCCCCATCTTGGTGTAAAGCTGGCCGAGCAGGTAGAGCGGATCGGGGTACGTAGGATCGAGCGCGGCGGAGCGCTCCAGCCACTTGACGGCGTCTTCGTTGCGGTTCAGCCGCGCCAGCGCCTTGCCGCCGAGGTAGAAGTTGCGAGCCGAGTACGGATTGCGCTTGGCCGCCTGCACCGCCGCGTGGTAGGCCCGCTCGAAGTCGTTCTGCCGCAGCAGCAGGTCGGCCAGATTCCCGTACGGCCAGTCGTAGCCGGGATCGAGCTCTGCGGCCAGCTCCATCGCTTTCAAGAAGTGCTGGATGGCCTTGGCGGTTTCGCCGGCGGCGTCGTAGCAGAGCCCGAGGTTGTCCCAAGCCTTATAGGCCTTCGGATTGAGCCTGAGCACCCGCTGGAATTGCGCCGACGCATAGTCGATGCGGCTGTCCATGTAGTACATGCGCCCGAGCGTGTAAGCGGCGTCCTGGTCGCCCGGATACAGATCCAGCAAGCGCAGCAGGGTCTGCTCGGCTTTGCCGGATTCCCCCACCAAGTATTCGTAGTTGGCCTTGAGCAGCAGAACGTCGCGGTTGTCAGGGCCGATCTTGAGCAGCCGCTCGATCTCGGCCCCGCAGTCGGCCCACTGCTGAGCCATCAACAACGCATTGGCGCGCACCAGACGCCCCTGGAGGGAGCTCGGATTCTCCTGAAGGAAACGGTCGAGCGTCGCCAGCGCCTCGTCGAATTTCCGGGCGGTGGTCAGAGCGCGTCCGGCTTCCACCAGCAGCAGCGGCTGGAGCGGACAGGCCGCGTGCGCGTCCAGCAGGAGTTTGCCCGCCATCGCGGCGTCGCCCCCCGTGATCGCCGTTCGGGCGCGCTCCGCAAGTTCGCTGCTGCGTACAGCGTCACACGCCGGCGGTGGCTGGAGTGGCCCACCGCGCGCCAGCGCCGCGACTGCGAGCAGCCAGAGGAACCGCCTCACCACAACGTATATTATGCGGCGGCGCGGTCCCTCCGGTCGTGCCACTTCCGGCGGGCCGCCTCACCACTCGATGCGCCCGAGCAGCTCGATCGTACGGCCGCCGCCACCCGCCAGGAGCTTTCCGAAGTTGCCGCTGTCGATGTTGGTCGAAGCGAAGTTGCGCCCGATCCGCTTGAATGCGTTGATGAACGATGCGCCGATCTCGAACTTCATGCTCTCGTAGATCGGGAACTGCTTGGTGATCCGGAAATCCTCCGAAGCGCCGTGCGGCCCGCGAATATTGAGGTACCGCGGGGCCGTACCCAGCCGGATCGGCACGCCCGCGCCGGTGCGCGGGCTTTGCGCGAAGCCCGCCGGGTTCAGGTACGGCGTCGGCTGGAAGAAGTCGACTTTATCAGGCGCCCCGCCGAGCGTCTGCGGTTGCCCGGTGATGTCCGGCCGGACTTCACCCGAGCCCATGATGTCGGTGACGCCGCTCTGCGAGACGCGGATCGGGAAGCCCGAACGGTACTGGTGCACGCCGCTCAGCCGCCAGCCGCCGAGCACCCAGTTGCCGAAGCCGAGATCGAGCGCTTTGCCCTTGCCGATGGGCAGGTCGTAAATCCACGTCAGTTTGAACTGATGCGGCAGGTGGAACCCGGCCACGGAGCGCTCCAGGCTGCGGTTGTAGACGTCCTGCGCGGCCGTGTAATACGAGTCCGGCCCGTTGTCGTCGTTGTAGCCGATCGTCTTGCCGAACGTGTACGCCGCCAGAACGCCGACGCCGTTGCTGAACCGGCGCGTCGCCGTGATCTGCAACGAATGGTAGTGTGAGTTCGTGTTGTAAGGATAGGCCTCGGAAAGCCCTGTGAACTGCGGGTAGGGCCGCAAGGCCTGAGCCACCGTCTGGTTATTGGGGAAGCTGGGATAGGGCTTGAACTCGGGGTAGCGGTCGACGCGCTCCCGGAGGATGTCGCCGTAGCGGAGTACGCTCGCCGGCAACGCGTTCAGATTGGCGAACGGACGGCCCCACAGCCGCGTTCCCTTGTTGCCGATATAGGCGACTTCGAGCACGGTCTGCGCGGGCAGCTCGTATTGGACCGTGAAGTTCCAGTTCTGCACATAAGGCAGGCGGTTGGAATCCGGCGCCGTGGTGTTTTGACCGGTGAAGTTTCCGGCGGCCGGATTCGTGTTCGGCAGCGGCGCGGCCAGCGAAGGATACGGGTCATGCAGGTACATCGCCGGATCGTCGACGAAGCCCGTCGGGCTGGTGCCGGCGATCACCGGAATGCTGCTGTTGAAGCCGAACGTGAAGGCGCCGTAGCCCCAGTCGTTGCGGATCTGCGGGGTGTTCGTGATGCCGTAGCCGCCGCGCACGACCGTCTTGGTGTTGAGCTGGTAGGCGAAACCGAATCGCGGTCCCAGCTGGCCGAAATACGTCTCCTGGAACCGGTCCTTGAACGCCAGCGCTCCGGGCCGGCCCTCGGCGCCGGGATTCGGCGCCGTCAGGTCGATCATCGACATCCGCCCGGTCACCTCGTAGAAGGCGTTGATGATCTCCCAGCGCAGGCCGAGGTTCAGCGTCAGCTTCGGCGTCACTTTCCAGTCGTCCATCAAATAGAAGCCGTGCGACGGGTGGCGGTGCCCGAACGTGGCGCCGACGACGCCGCGGCTGGCGTTATTGACGGCTCCGAGCAGAAAGCTGGCGAAGGCGTGGCCGGTTTCGTTCGAGTAGCCCGGCAGCCAGGTCTGGTTCGGGTAGAAAAAGAACTGGCCCGAACCCGACTTGCCCCGCGTGTTGTAGTAGTAATTTCGGTACTCATAACCGACGCGGATGCTGTGCGCCCCGCGAATGATCGTCACGTCGTCCTGCGCGATCCAGCTTCCGTTGGATCCCTCGCCGGCGCTCGAAGAGCCGATCTGGTGAATCGTGCCGCCCTGCCACTCCGTGCCCCGGAAGTCCATCCGCGGGAAATGCGTCGGCGCGGTGTTTTTCACTCCGATCTTGCTCGCCCAGTCCTGATCCACATAGACGGATTCGTTGGAGTTCCGGAAACGGTTGTAGCCGGCCGCCACGCGGTTCAGGATCGTGGGAGTGATCGTCGAGTTCAACGACAGCCGCACGATCCGCGAGGGCGTGTACTGGTTCTGCCAGGTCTGGGTCGGCAGGCCCGGAGGCGTCGGCAGATAGCGGCCGCCGGGAGAGTTGTTGCGAATGCGGAACTCGTGGTTGT
>JBBIMZ010000039.1:3158-9180 GCA_037444135.1 Solibacteraceae bacterium | reverse complement strand
CGAGAGGCGGTGCCGGTCGCCGATGTTGTGATCCACCTTCGTCATGTACGTGCGCAGATCGAAGAACGGGCAGCACGTCCCCACCGTGGGCGTGTTGAGCACCATCCGGTCGAGCTCCGGATCGACCAGTTTTACCGTCTCGACGATGTTCTGCGACACCGGGCTCCAGCGGCTCTTGGGAATGATGTTGCCCTGGAACGGATCGCGGATCACCCGGCCGTTCGGTCCGATGCGGGTGCTCAGCGGGTCATAGATCTGCCCGAACACTACGTTGCGGCCCAGAGCGTCCTGCCCGATCACTTTGCCGGAATTCGGGTTTCCCGTAAAGGCCGGATCGAACAGCCGGGAAAAGTTGCCGGCCTTGAAGTCCTTGGTCGGCAAAGTCGTACCGAATCCGGAGATATTGAACTCGGAGCGGTCGGTCACCTCGAGGTTGTTGAAGAAGAACGTACGGTTCCGCCCGTCGTAAATCTTGGGAATGTAAACCGGGCCTCCGATCGAATAGCCGTAGTTGTTCTGCCGGAAGGGCGTCTTCTTGACGCCGCGCGAGGTCTGCGTAAGCGGGGCGGCGTTGAGCGCTTCGTTCTGCACGTAATAGAACGCCGAGCCGTGCAACGAGTTGGTCCCGGACTTCAGGGCGAAATTGGCCACAGCGGTCTGCCCGCCGTTATACTGCGCCCCCATCGCTCCGGTATGGAGCTTGAACTCGCCCACGGCTTCGGCCGACGGGCTCATCTCGTTGTTATTGCCGCCCGACAGATCCGCCCGGCCGAGCGGAATGCCCTCGATCAGGATCTCGTGCGAGTAGTTCTGCCCGCCGTTGATCGAGCCGCGGAACGTGCCACCCGTGGTGCCAGGCAGGCTACGGAAAATAAAGTCCTGGATCTGGCGCTGGCCGTCGCTGACGATGATCGGCCAAGCGTTGTATTCCTCGGTCGAAATATAGCGGCCGATCTCGGCCGTGCCCGACTCAAGCAACGGCGGCGCGGCGCTCACCGTCACCTCTTCGGTGACGGCGCCGAGTTCCAGCGTGATGTTCAGCGTCAACACCTGGCCCACGCGCAGAATGACGTTTTCGCGATTCGCGGTCCGGAATCCTGGAGCCGTCACACGCAACGTATAAGTGCCGGCCGGCAGATACGGCAGCGTGTACGCTCCCGCCGAGGTGGTCGTCGTCCGGGTCTCGACTCCGGTCGCGACGTTCAGCGCCACAACCGTAGCTCCGGGCACAACGGCGCCCGTGGCGTCCAAGATCGTCCCATTCAGCGTGCCCACTTGGCCTTGTGCCCACGCCGCCACGGCGCAGGCCAGTGAGCACACGACGAACGCGCTCAGAGTACCTCTGCTCATAGTGATCTTCTCCACACAAACGTCTACAGATCCATCCCCTGTTCCAACAGGAAGAACAGCGCTCTCCCCGTGCAACGGCTGCTCAAAGTGATCCTAAACCGGATCCGAGGGTAAGTCAAGAGAAATTGGCAAAATTGCCGAGACCCGTATACTGGCGGCCGCTCGCCTCCCCGCCTTCGACGTCCCACAGGTTGGTTTCGCCGGGCGCCCGGCAGCCGGACACGAAGCCGAGCCCGGCAAAAGCGGCGCTCAAGTCCGCAGCGCATTCGCGCACACGGCGGGCAAAGATCTCCCGGCGCTCGCGTGTGCAGTGCGCGGCCAGGCTGCCCACGCTGACGGCGGCGAAGGGTTGCCCGCCGGCGTCCAGGATGGGGGCCCCGAACAAGACGGCGCCGTCGATGGTCTCTTCGTCATTGACCGCGTAGCCGCGGCGGCGAACTTCGGCGAGGTGGTCGAATAACACGGCGCGGTCCGTGATGGTTCTACGGGTGTAAGCCGCCAGGGGCCGGTGGTTCAGCGCCCTCTCCAGATCTTCCCGCGGCAGGAACGCCGCCACCGCCTTGCCTACCGCACTCGCGTGCAGCGGCGAGGCGTCTCCGAGCCGGAACGACAGGCGCAGGGGATGGTCCGATTCGGCAACATCGACAAGATAAACCCGCAACCCGCGGCGTTCGGCCAGCCAGACCGACTCGCCCAGTTCGTCGCGCAGCCGCTCCAAATGCGGGCGCGCCACGCGGACCAGGGAAGCCTGGCCGGCGGCGGCCCGCGACCAGCCCACCACCTTCAGACTGAGCCGGTAAGATCCCTCACGGTCCTTTTCGACATAACCCAATTCCCGAAGCGTGTACAGGATGCGGAAGGCGGAACTCTTGACCAAGCCAGTGGCGGCTGCGATGTCTTTCAGGCTGCGCGCCCCTCCGGGGTGGGCCAGGAACTCGATCACTCGAACAGCCTTTTCGATCAGCTCGATATAGTTCCTCGCGGGCATGTTCCCACACAGCTCCAGCTCGGCAGGGAGATCCCCGCTGCTCTGAAGAGCAGAATGCCCAAATTGCAACGGGTTGTCAAGTGTGATGGCGGGGCTGGGGAGCACCCCAGCCCCGCTTTCCGCGGCTGCCTGCGCCGCTACCACTCCAGCCGGAACCCCATCCGAAAAGCGCGCGGCCCCGGCTGGTCGCCCGTCGAAGCCCCGTTCACCCCACCGACGCGGCTGATGACGCCCACCTGCGCCAGTTGCGTGATGTCCATCGCCGGGTTGCTCCAATTCGGGTGGTTGAAGATATTCGTAGCCGTCAACTCCCAGCGGAACACCGTGCCGCTTTCCGTCAGGCGAAAGTTCTTGATCAGACCCATGTGCCATACATTCACCCACGGGCCTTTCACCACGCCCTTGGCGGCCGTTCCGAAGCGGCCCGGCTGCGGCGGGGCAAAGGCCGTGGCGTCGAACCAGCCCGTCACGCGGCGCTGCTCTTTGGGCAAGTTAGCGTTGCGGAGATGATCGGGACGGATCGTCACCAGCGGCGCCGTCCGGCTCGTCGTGTAGGCAGTCCCCGTCGGATCCGGGCCGGTCCACAAGGGCGTCAGAAACTGGCCGGAATAGTAACTGTAGATGCCGCTCAGCTCCCAGCCGCCGACCAGCAGATCCAAACCGCGCCCGGCCCCGGTCAAGTACTTGCGCCCCTTGCCGACCGGGAACTGGTAGAGCCAGTTTACGGTCACGCGATGGGTCGGGATGTCGAGCCACACGGCGCGCTCGCGGCGCCGGTCGAACGGGTTCTCGGGCGACTGGCCGCGTTCCAGATCGCCGATATCCCGCGCCCAGACCCAGGACAACTGGTAATAGAGTCCCTTGCGCAGGCTCCGCTCGGCTTCGACCGTCAGGCCGTGATACTGGTGCCCGGCGCCGTTGGTGAAGTAGCTGATCCCGGGGTACTGCGGGAAGGGCCGGGGCTTGTCAACGAACGGCCGCGTGTCGGGCACAGGCGAGTTGTAGTTGTAACTCCAATCCCCCTGCCGTGTATTGGTGCCGATGTAAGAGAGCCGAAAGAAGGTGTCCCAGCTCGAGTGCTCGAGCGTGACGTTCCACTGCATGCTGTAAGGCATCTTCAGGTCGGGATTCACCGCAGCCGGCAAACCGACCGTCGACGGACCTCCGGTGCCGGTGCTCGGGAACACCTGCGGCAACACCACTACCGGATTGCCTGCCGGGTTGGTGAAGCTCGGCTCGTTGATCACGAACGGGACGCTTCCGTGGCTGATGTTGCGCGGGACCACGTCGTAGAACAGGCCGAAACCGGAACGGATGACCGTGTTCTCCCCGAGGGGCCGCCAGGCCAGCCCGATGCGCGGCAGGAAGTTGTTGCGGTCGCTCCGGATCAGCGTCCGGCCCGGCAGGCCGAGCGAGCTGGCCTCGACCACGTCGACGTAGCCTTTGGGCATCAGCGGGCTGACGAGGTTACCCATACCGTCCGGAATGGCGATCTTGCCGCTGACGATGTCGAACAGCGAGGCGCGCCCGTGCTCCTCGTCCCAGACAGGGTGGTATTCGTAGCGCGCCCCGAGGTTCATCGTCAGGCGAGGCGTGATCTTGAAGTCGTCCTGGAAGAAGAAATCATATTGCCACCGGAGCCGGTCGATGATGACGAACGGGAAGGCCCGGGCGGCCGTCGACGGCAGGCCGAGGAGGAAGTCGGCATAGGGATGGCCGGTGTAGCGGTTCGAATAGGTGTGGCTGCCGAACAAATTGGCGTTCGCGGCGCCGTCATCCCACTCGACGCGCGTCAGGTTGAAGCCCGCCTTGAAGGTGTGGCGGCCTCGGAACCAGCTCACGTGCTCCTGGAACTCCATCAGGAAGTTCCGGAAGCCCGGCCGGCGGTAGTCCACCTGCGTGATCGGCGTTAAGCCCAGTCCGGACCAGTTCACCTTGAAGATCCCGCTCACGTCCGGCAGATTGGGCACGAGCCCGGTCAAGCCCAGATCGCGCACCACGTCGTTGCCCTTGAGCGGGCCTTCGATCGGATTGTTGTTCAGCGCAAAGCCCCAGCGGAATTCGTTGAGCAGCGTCGGCGAGAACGTGTGCGTGTAGGAGAAGCTGGCGGCGCGGTTGTCGCGCTGCTGGTAGCGCTGGCCGATCGTCGGCAGGTTGCCTTCGTACGGCCGGTTGTAGAGGCGCTGCCAGGTGAACCGCCCGAAGACCGAATCCTTGTCGGAGAAGCGGTGATCGCCGCGCGCGGTCCAGTAGGTGGACGGGTCGCGGGGCCGGATCTTCATTTCCCGGTAGTTCTGGCTGACGAGCACGTTCGGGTCGCCGAAGTTCGGCAGCGGGTAGAAGCGCTCCTGGATCTTGCTGGCGACCGGGTTGATCCGGCTGGCGGGGATCGTGTTGGCGGCGAACGGCTGTCCGGTCGTCGGATCCCGCACCACGCTCGTCAAAGCGGAAAAATTCCCCTCGCGCCAGGCCGGCAGAGGCACCGTCGGGTTCAGCAACTGCTGGACGGCGCTGCCGCGCGAGGTCTCGAACGAGAAGAAAAAGAAGCTCTTGTCCTTGCCGTTGTACAGCCTGGGCAAGTAGACCGGCCCGCCGACGCTGCCGCCCGGCGTGTGGCTGATGCCCGTGCCCCGCTGGAGCGCGAACGGGTTGCGCGCCCGAAACCAGGGCGTGCTGTAGTAGTCGAAAACGTTGCCGTGCAGGTTGTTGGTCCCTGACTTGGAGATCATCGTCACCTGCCCGATGGTTCCGAACTCGGCCGTGTTGTTCGAAATGTCGATCTTGATCTCCTGGAACGACTCGATGTAGTTGGCCAGCGGGCCGATCTGCGTCTCGCTCACGCCGTCGCTCATCGTCGTTCCGTCGATCGCCCAGTGGGACTGGTTGCTCCGGCTGCCGGCGAAGCGGATCGTCGAGGAGCCGCCGCCGGCTTGCAGCACGTTGGGCGAGAGCGCCAGAAACGCCCAGATCCCCCGCGTGTTCAAGGGGATCGATTTGAGCAAGTCGGCCGTCTTGGTGTCAGAGATACGCGCCGTCTCCGTCTCGATCAGCGTCGCGCCGGCCGTCACCTCGATCCGCGTCTCGACAGCGCCCACCTCGAGCGTGATGTCCAGCCGCCGGTAGTCGCGCGCCACGAGGATGATGTTCTGCGCAACGAATTCCTTGAAACCGGCGCCGCGCGCCGTCACTGTGTACTCGCCTTCGCGCAGTTGCGCGAGGGTGTAAATGCCGGCGGCGTTAGAGTGCGTCGTGGTCTCAACTCCAGTCGCCAGGTGGCGGGCCGTCACAGTCACGCCGGGAATCACCGCACCCGTGGCGTCAGTGACGGTCCCGGTAATGGTGGCGAAGGTTGTCTGTGCGGATACCGGGCCTGCGGCCAGAACCAGGGCCGCCAGGACCCAAAACCAGCAGCGGCTTTGAAGCACCATTGGCAGACTCCCGAAGAACCAAAGTTGAAGCCGGGAATAATCCCCAAAAATGAGCTTACCCGAGAGATCCTTATTCGTCAATCAAAATTGGCGGGCCAGGGCCGCCAGGAGGGCGAAATATCGTTCCGCGCAGCACCCGACGTCGTGCGCGGCCGCGATGTGGCTCGCGGCCCTCTGTCCGATCGCCCGCGCGGCTTCGGGAAATTCGGCCAGCCAGAGCATATAGCCGGCCAGCATTTCCTCCTCCGCCGGGCCG
>JBBIMZ010000039.1:0-3148 GCA_037444135.1 Solibacteraceae bacterium | reverse complement strand
ACCCGGAGGCAGCTGTCCTCGGGAAATGAAGCGCTCTCCGGCCCCGCGCTCAGAATCACCGCTTTGCCGATTCCCATCATCCGTATGGCGATTCCCGACGTCTCGCCCGCCGGCGGATACCGGAGATTGATGACGACGTCGGCCGCTGAGGCGTGGAGCCAGAAGTCCTGCTCCGCCAGATATCCCGCGCGGATGACGCCCGGAGAATCCAGAACCGGGGAGACGGCCCGCTCGAGGTCGGAGGAGGCGAAGCGCCCGGCCACCAGCAGAGCCACGCCGCCGCGCGCCCGGCGCACCTTGCGGAACGCCCGCAGCACCGTCGTCAGGCGCTTGGACTCGCGAAGGTGGCCGAAGACGGCAAACAGCGTCGCCCCGGGCGCGACACCCAGCCGCGCCCGCAACCGCAGCGCCTCGGACGGCTGCGGCAGGCGGGGCGGGACGAACAAGTGCGGCACTTCGACCACGCGGGCCTCCGGCACGTGCGTGCGCACCAAGCCCGCGGCCCCGGGGTTGTGCACCACGACGGCCAGAGCGCTTTCGGCGATCCGCCGCAACATCGGGTAGTGGAAGTAGCGCGGATCTTGCGCCGAGCGCGCCCGCTGCTCCCACAGCCGTTCGGCCAGGCCCCGGTGCCACTCGCCGTAGTTGTAGACGAACTCTTCAATGTACGCCTCGCGCTTCAGGCTGCCGAGGAAGTAATGATGCAGCACGGCGTCGTGCAGCACGACCACACCCGGCCGCCGGAGCGCCCGTTCATAGATCCGGCGGTGAAGCTGGTTGTTACCGATGTGGTAGAGCTCGACGTCAGCCCCGCGGGCCGGATTGCGCTCGATGCGGGCGAAGCGCTCGAGCGCCCCGGCGAGCGCTTCGGCGTAGTCCGCAACGCCCGTCGCCGCCGGCGGAAACGGCGCATGCAAACCGATCGTCAAGGCCGGACTCGCGGCCCGAACAGGGCGGTGCCGACGCGGATGTGGGTGGCCCCCTCCTCGATGGCGACTTCGAAATCGTCCGACATGCCCATCGATAAGCAGGGGAGCGAAACCCGCGCCGCCAGCTCGCGCAGGCGCGCGAAATAGGGGCGGGCCCGCTCGGGATCCTCGAACCAGGGCGGCATGGTCATCAAACCTCGCAGCTCCAGGTGTTCCATACCGCGCACGGCGGCGACCAGTTCCTCCAGCCGCTCCGGCTCGACGCCGCTCTTGGTCGTCTCCTCCGACAGCCGGACCTCGATCATCACCTCCAGCCGCCTCCCGTGCTCGTTGAGCCGGCGCGCCAGCTTCGCCGTGTCCACGGTCTGAATCGAGTCGAACAGCTCGGCCGCCCGCCGCGCCTTGTTCGATTGCAGATGCCCGATCAGGTGAAAGCGCGCCCCGGCCAGGTCCGCCACCTCCGGGCGTTTGGCTTCGAACTCCTGGACGTAGTTTTCTCCGAAATCGCGGAGTCCTGCTTCGTAAGCTTCCCGGATCGCCGCTGCGGGGAAGGTCTTGGTCACCGCGATCAGCGTAATCTCCTCGCGCCGCCGCCCCGCCCGCGCCGCCGCGCGAGCAATCCGCTCCTCGACCTGTTCGAGCCGCTCGCTGACAGTCACCTTCGCCGCAGGTCTTCTATTGTATGTTCGCCGCCAGCGCCGCCAGGCGCGCCGCCACGTCCTCGCCTTCCTTCAAGCCCGCGAAGCCGAACACGTACCGGCCCTTGCGGCCCGCGCCCATGCGGCCGAGGACGCGGTCGGTTCCGGCGTAAGCTTCCTCACCCGCCGCCACCGCCGCGGCGCCGCTCCACCGCGCTTTGAGCTTGCTGAGAACGGCGGCGGCCGCTTCCGGCGTCCCTTCCGAGACGACAAACGCGCGGCCGAAGTCGTAGCTAGCGACATAACCCCGCCGCAGCAGCCGCAAGCCTAACACGCTTTGCGGCACGAGGCGCACGGAGGACTCTTCCAGACCTTCTTTGGGGAACCATGTCAGCGCGGCCGGCGACTCATCCGGACCGGGAAGGCGTTCCGCCAGGCGCCGCGCGAACGCCTCGAGCGCCGCGCGATGGTCTTTGGCCGGATTGGCCGCCAGCTCCACGTAGTAGCTACCTTTGACGAACGTGGCCCGCCGGGGCATCACCTGCCCGGCCGCGCCGATCTTCACGACCTCGAACTGTGGGTGGCGGTTGGCGCTGAAAATGCCGTAGGCCAGTTCCGGAGTCGCCATCTCGGAGACGTCGATGAGAATCGTGTCCTCGCCGGACTGGCAGGTAACCCCGGTCATCTCGCGGAACTCGTAGATCAGGTACCCCTCCGCGTTCCCGTTCATGTATTCGAACAGGTTATCCGGGCGGAAGGAGCGCACCTGGCCTTGCTGGGTCCAGCCGGGCACGGCCGTACAGTCGATCGGCACGGGGGCCGCGGCGGCCAGCGCTGCTCCCACTGCCACGAGCACCACGAGCGGCGGCCTCATGCCAGCATCTCCTGTGCGCGGGCGAGACGCTCGGCGACCCGCACGCCGTTCGGACAGGCGATGGTGCAGGTTGGGCAATTCCGGCAACGGACCGCCCGTAGCGGTTCGGGCAACTCCAGAAAGCTTTCGCGCGCCAACTGGAACTGACCGTAGCCCTCGGCATAGGCGAGGTAGCGGAGGATGTCGGAAACGGGCAAGCCCTGCGGGCAACGCCCGTCGCAAGCGCCGCACATGCGGCAGTAGAGCGGCCGGATGCGTTCGAGCTGCGATGCCAGTAGTTTCCCGTCGGCCTCCGTGAACGGCTCGGACATCGCCCGCAGGTTTTCCTCGAGCTGCTCCAGGTCGGTGATGCTCGGAATCGTCGTGTCGACGTGCGGGTTCCGCAGCACCCATTTCAAGGCGGCCAGCATCCGGCCCTCCGGCTGGAGCTTCTCCTGAAGCCGCTGCAAGAGCCTCATGCCGGTGAACCTGCCTGCCATCACCTTCATCGCCACGATCGCCTTTCCGGCCCGGCGCGCTTGCTCGATGACGCGGCCCATCTCCGCGTCCATCGTGAAGTTATAGGCCGTCAGGATCACGTCGATGTGAGGATTCTTCGCCAGCGCCGGAATGAGCGTTTTCTGGTTGCTATGGGTGCTGACGCCGGCGAAGCGGATCTTGCCCTGGCGTTTGGCCGTCGTGAACGCCTCGATGAGTCCGTCGGTGAT
>JBBIMZ010000038.1:6410-13168 GCA_037444135.1 Solibacteraceae bacterium | reverse complement strand
TTCAAGAAGCCGTCCGGGCTGACCTTGTGCAGGAAATGCCGCGCCTTCAGAAACAGCGGATAGGCGTGAATGTTCCGGCGTTCGGTCATGAGCCGCGGCTTCGGCGCAGGCTCCAGCACCACGCTCAGCGCGGCGGCGATCTGCCGTGCGACATCGGTTTGAATGGCGAAAATATCGGTCAGCTCGCGATCGTAGCCTTCCGACCAGAGCTGCCGGCCGGTGGCGGCTTCGACGAATCCGCAAGTGATCCGGACGCGGTTCCCGGCCCGGCGGACGCTGCCTTCGACGACGTGGCTGACCCTCAGCTCCCGTGCGATCTCGGGCAGCGGCGCAGCGGACCTCTTGTAGCGCATCACGGACGTGCGGGCGATGATGCGGATGCCGGGCAACCGGGAGAGCTGGGCGATGATTTCCTCAGTGATCCCGTCGCTGAAATACTCCTGCTCGCGGTCGCCGCTGAGATTGACGAATGGGAGCACCGCCAGCGACGGCCCGGGCGGCGCGGCGCGGACCGGCTGCGTATGCGTGGGCAAATCCGCCGGCGTGACGGCGCCTCCGGCGGCGCCCACCACGCGCAAGTGCGCCGCCAGTTCAGCGCAGTGCCGGAACCGGTGGCGGCGGTCCTTGGCGAGCATCTTGCCGACGGTTTGCTCGAGCGCCTCCGGAGCCTCGCGCCGGAAGGCGGTCAGCAGCGGCGGCCGCCGATGCAGAATGGCGTGGACGACGGCGCCCGGGTTGTCCGCCGCGAACGGCAGCCGCCCGGTAACCATCTGATAGAGCACGACGCCCAGCGCCCAGATGTCGGCCTGCGGATCGACGCTTTCGCCGGCAAGCTGTTCCGGCGCCATGTAGGGCAGCGTGCCGACGGCCGCCCCTTCCCGCGTCAGCGGCGCTTCCACGGCCAGTTTGGCAATGCCGAAGTCGAGGATCTTTACGAGGCCGCCGGCCGTCACCAGCAGATTGGCGGGCTTGATGTCCCGGTGCGTGATCCCTTCCCGGTGGGCCCGGAACAAGCCGGAGGCCGTCTGCGCCGCGATGTCCAGCGCTTCAGCGAGCGCCAGCGGCCCCCGCGCCAGCTTCTGCTCGACCGTCTCGCCCTCGTAGTACCCCATGACGATATACAACCGCCCGTCGGCGGTTTCATCCACCTGGTAAATCGTGCAGATGTTCGGATGATCCAGGCGAGAGGCCGCCCGGGCTTCCTGAAGAAACCGTGCCTTGCTGAGGCTGTCGGCGGCGAGTTCGGGCGGCAGAAATTTCAGGGCGACGAACCGGCCGAGCGCCACGTCGCGCGCTTTGTAGACCAGTCCCATGCCACCGCCGCCGATTTTCTCGAGCAGCTCGAAGCCGGCGACGGTTGCGCCCCTCATGCGGTTTGCGCCGGCAATCCCTCCCAGGGTGCCGCTCCTCCTTTGACGCTCCCATTGTAGTCTGACTGTCCGCTTTCCGTACTCTGGAAAGGATGAGCGAATCGGAAACGCCCTTCCGCAGGCCGCGAGTGGCCCTCAACCGGATTTACACGCGCAGCGGCGACGCCGGCGAGACCAACCTGGCGAGCGGCGAGCGCGTCGCCAAAGAAGCCCTGCGAATCGAGTGCCTCGGGACGGTCGACGAGCTGAATGCGTTCGTGGGGCTAGCCGGCGTCACAGCCGAGGAAAGCGGCGAGCCGGAGCTCAAGGAGCTGGCGGCCAAGCTCCGGCGCATCCAGCACGAGCTGTTCAACCTCGGCTCCCTGCTGGCGACGCGGCCGGAGAAGGTCGACCCGCGGCAGCCACAAATCACCTCCGCCGACGTGGCGCGGCTCGAAAGCGAGATCGACGCCGCCAACGCGTCGCTGCCGCCCCTGCGCTCCTTCGTGCTGGCCGGCGGCAGCCGTTTGAACGCCGAGCTGCACGTGTGCCGCACCGTCTGCCGGCGCGCCGAACGGGTCCTGGTGCACCTGGGGCGTCAGGAAAGCGTGCCTGCTGAGGCCCTCCGGTATCTGAACCGGCTCAGCGACGCCTTTTTCGTCTGGAGCCGCTGGGCGAATGCGGCAGCCGGCCGGGCCGAGCGCCTCTGGGACCCGAACGCCGCCGGCGGCTCTCAGTGAGCGATTCGCGGCGTCCGCACCCGGCGCGTCCAAGCGACCTCCTCCCGAGCGAAGGCGCCCTGGATGACCGCCGCCTGCTCCTCCAGGTGGCGCTTGTAAGAGCCGGTGGCGGGGCTGGCGCTGTCGGCGCGCCCGACGTAGCGCAAGCGCCGGCGCGTCTCGTCCAGCAGCGGCTGAATCTGCTCGCGCACAAAGCGCCACGGCCCCATGTTGCGCGGCTCCTCCTGCACCCAAATCACTTCGCTGGAGTCCGGATAGCGGGCCAGCAGTTGCCGCACCTCTTCGGCCGGGAAGGGGTAGAGCTGCTCGATGCGCACGAGGGCGACGTCGTCCCGCTCGCGCTGCTCGCGCGCGGCGAGCAGCTCGTAGTAGATTTTCCCGGAGCACAGCAGCACGCGCGCAATCCGGTCCGCCGGGACGTCGGCGGGATCAGGCAAGACTTCGCGGAAGCCGCCGCGCAGGAAATCCTCTCTCGCGGAGACGACGCGCGGGTGGCGCAGGAGGCTCTTGGGCGTGAAAATCACCAGGGGTTTGCGGACGCCGCGGCGGTCCGGCCCGCCGTACATCTGGCGGCGGAGCAGGTGGAAGTACTGCGCCGGCGTCGTGCAGTTGGCGATCTGGATATTATTCTCCGCGGTGAGGATCAGGAAGCGCTCGATCCGTGCGCTGGAGTGCTCCGGCCCCTGGCCTTCATAGCCGTGGGGCAGCAGGAGCACCAGGCCGCTCGGCTGGCCCCACTTCATCTCGGCGCAGGTGATGAACTGGTCGATCATGATCTGGGCGCCGTTGGCGAAGTCGCCGAACTGGGCCTCCCAGAGCACCAGCGTCAGCGGATCGCCCACGCTGTAGCCGAATTCGAAGCCCAGCACGGCGTACTCGCTCAGCGAACTGTCAAAGACGTCAAAGCGGGCCTGATCCGGGGCCAGGTGCTTCATCGGAATGTATTCGCGGCCGTCGTCGCTGTCGAAGAAGGCCAGATGGCGCTGGCTGAAGGTGCCGCGGGATGAATCTTGGCCGCTGAGGCGCACCGGCGTTCCCTCGAGCACGAGGCTGCCGAATGCGAGCGCCTCGGCCAGCGCCCAGTCCGCCGGAGCGCCGGCGAGCGCCGCCCTTCTGCGGTCGATGAAGCCCTTCAGTTTTGGGTGCAAGTGGAAGCCCGGCGGAAAGGTCGTGATCCCGCGGATCACCTGTTCGAAGGTCCGTTCATCGATCGCCGTCCGCGGGCAGTAGGCCGGAATCTGCTCGGCGCCGACGGGCGACAGTTCCTGGATCTCGTAACGGCTCTCGCGCGCCTGTGCCTCCTGGTAGCCTTTCTCCAACCGGGCCTTGAACTGAGCGCGCCAGGCGGCGATCTCCTCGCGCGTGACCACCTGCTCGCGCACGAGCTTGTCCGAGTACAGCTCGGCCACCGACGGGTGCTCGCGGATCTTGCGGTAAAGCACCGGCTGGGTGAAACTGGGGTCGTCGGCTTCGTTGTGACCGTGCCGGCGGTAGCAGAGCATGTCGATGACGACGTCCTTCTTGAACTGCTGGCGGTAGTCGAAGGCGATCTCGACGACGCGGGCCACCGCCTCCGGATCGTCCCCGTTGACGTGGAAGATCGGCGCCTGGACGGCCTTGGCGACGTCGGTCGAGTACGGCGAGGAACGCGCTTCCTCCGGCGCGGTGGTGAAGCCGATCTGGTTGTTGATGACGACGTGGATCGTCCCTCCGGTCCAGTAGCCTTCCAGCTGCGACAGGTTCAGCGTCTCCATGACCACGCCCTGCCCGGCGAAGGCGGCGTCGCCGTGCACCAGGATCGGGATCACTTTCTCGCGCCGCGCATCGCCCAGCCGGTCCTGCTTGGGGCGGACGATTCCCTCGACGACGGGGTCGACCGCTTCCAGGTGGCTGGGGTTGGGCGCCACGGAGACGGTGATCTGGCGGCCGGAGGGCGCTCGATGGCGGCCCGTCGCCCCGAGATGATACTTGACGTCGCCGGAGCCCTGCGTGCTGAGCGGGTCCATGTCCCCTTCGAACTCGGCGAAGATCTGCGTCAGCGGCTTGCCGACGACGTTGGCGAGCACGTTGAGGCGCCCCCGGTGAGCCATGCCGATGACCGCTTCGACGACTCCGTGGTCGGCGGCCCGATCGAGCAGCTCGTCGAGGATCACGATGGCGGCTTCGGCGCCCTCGAGCGAGAAGCGCTTGTGGCCGACAAAACGCGCGCCGAGGAAGTGCTCGAACTCCTCGGCTTCCAGCAACCGTTCCAGGATCCCGCGCTTTCGTTCGGCGGCGAGCGGCCAGGAGTTGGCCTGCGGTTCCATGCGCTCCTGGAGCCAGCGCTTCTGCTCCGGGTGCTGGATGTTCATGTATTCGCAACCGATCTTGCCGCAATAGGTCTGCCGCAGCGTCTCCAGGATCTCGCGGAGCGTGGCCACTTCTTTGAGGGCGCCTTCGCCGGTGGCACGGCCGAGGCTGCCGGTGAGGAACTCGCGGTCCAGGTCCCAGAGCGTCAGGCCGTAGTTGGCCGGGTCGAGTTCAGGATGGTAGTGCGGCTCGGCGCCGAGCGGGTCCAGGTCGGCGATCAGGTGGCCGCGCACGCGGTAGGCGTTGATCAACTGGAGGACGGCGGCTTCCTTGGCGATCTCCGACGAGCGGCCCCCGCCCGCCGCGGGCACAGCCACGGGGCGGTCCTTCTCCCAGGCTACCGGCCGGTAGGGCATCTTCAGGTCGGCAAAGATGGCCTCATAGAAGCCGTCGGCGCCTTCGAGCAGCGCCTGGACCCGGCCGAGGAACAGCCCGGATTCGGCGCCCTGGATGATCCGGTGATCGTACGTGCAGGTGATCATCATCACCTTGCTCAAACCGATCATGGCGCGCATTTCGTCGGACGCGCCTTTGTATTCGGCGGGGTAGTCGATGGCGCCGGTGGCGATGATGGCGCCCTGGCCGGGCATCAGGCGGGGCACTGAGCCGACGGTGCCGACGGTGCCGGGATTGGTCAGCGAGATGGTCGTGCCCTGAAAATCCTCGACGGCGAGCTTGCCTTCGCGCGCCTTGCCGACCAGCTGGTCGTAGGCCGCCACGAACTGCTCGAAGTTCATCGCGCCGGCGTTCTTGATATTCGGAACCAGCAGGTAGCGCGTTCCGTCCTTGGCGGGAAGGTCGACGGCGATTCCGAGGTTAATCTGGCGCCGCCGCAGCCGGAAGGCTCCCTCATCGGTCTCGACGTACGCGCTGTTGAGGTTAGGGAAGGACTCGAGCGCGCGCAGGATGGCGAAGGCGATCAGGTGGGTATAAGAAATCTTGCTCTTGCCGAGCAGGCCGCGGTGCTGGTTGAGGATGCGACGGTTCTCGTCGACCAGCTTGACGGGGATGATCCGCTGCGAGGTAGCCACGGGCAGCGACAGGCTGGCGTTCATGTTCTCGGCGATGCGCGCCGCCGTGCCGCGCAGCGGCAGGAGTTCGTCGCCGGAACTCGGTTGGATGACGGGCGCGGCGGCCGGCGCGGCGACCCGGGCCTGGCCGCCGTTGGATTCGAAGATCGCCTTCCAGCTCGGGTCTACGGCCTGCCGGTCGTGCAGGTATTGCTGGTAAACCTCGTCTTCCATCCAGCGATTGATCTCAGGAATCAACTGGGCTTTGTCGGGCATAGGAGACTTTCAAAGAGGCGCCAGAAGGACTCTGGCTTCATGATAGCGCCAAACGGGACAAAAAGGACCTGGAACCTGGCGGGAATTCTGCGCGGAAAGACGGCTACTTGTGACGGTACGTGATCCGCCCCTTGGTCAGATCGTAAGGCGACATCTCGACCGTGACACGGTCGCCGGCAAGCACGCGGATCCGGTTCCGACGCAGCTTGCCGGCCAAATGGGCCAGGATCTTGCGATCCTTATCCTGGTCGAGCTGCACGCTGAAGAGGCCGCTGGGGAATTTCTCGACGACTACGCCTTGCACTTCGATGCAGTCCTCTTTGCTCATCGTCCTCCTAACGCTGGCATTGGCCGGGTCCACCGGCCCCGGCATTGACAATTATAGCCCAGGCAGGCCGGTCCCTTGACCCCGGCCGCGCAAGACAATATGATGGCTGCCGGCGAGAGGAACAACGCCCCGGGGAGGGGGCAACAGATGAAGTGGAAAGCCTTTGTGCTCGCAAGTCTCAGTGTGTTTGTGGCGGTCGAGATCCTCGACTACCTGATTCACAACGTGCTTCTGCGGCCGACCTACGAGTCGCTCAAACATCTCTGGCGGCCCGACATGGACTCGAAGATGTGGATCATGGTCCTCGTCGGGCTGATCTGGTCGGTTCTGTTTACGCTGATCTTTATCAAAGGCTACGAAGCCCGCGGCTGGCTGGAAGGGGTTCGCTTCGGCCTGCTGATCGGCCTGTTCTGGTCCATCCCGATGGCCTACGGCAGCTACGCCGTGTACCCGATCCCCTATTCGCTGGCGCTCAGTTGGTTCCTGTGCGGCCTGGCCGAAACCATTCTCGTGGGGATCGTCGTGGCCGTTGTCTACGGCCGTCTGGCCGGTCCTAGCGCGCCGCGCCCTGCGTGATCTGGCGAAACACCCGAAGCAGGTTGCCGCCGAGGAATTTCCGAATGCGCTCCTCCGAGTAGCCGCGCCGAAGCATCGCCTCGGTGAGCATCGGCAGCGCCGCCGCGGGATGGGCGTGAAGCGCCACATC
>JBBIMZ010000038.1:0-6400 GCA_037444135.1 Solibacteraceae bacterium | reverse complement strand
GGTCGGCGATATCGCGCATGCCGCGGGGCGGGGTGGGGCCGCCGTCAAAATCCGACCCCAGCGCGACGTGATCCTCGCCGACCAGTTCGATGGCGCGGTCGACTACCTTGAACCAATCATCGACGGAGAACACGACGTCATCCGGGGCCTCCGGGCCGACCATCGGGTAGCCGGCGACCAGCATCTTGTCGATCTCGAAGATCGACAACGGGGCGCTCTTGCGAGCGATCTCGCTCGTATCCCAGAAGGTCTTGCCGGCCTGCCGTGTGCGCCATTCGAAATAGCGCCGGTTGTGAAACGAATTGCCGATGTGGAAGCCGATCACCCCGCCTTTGGCCGCCAGTTTCCGGAGCAGTTCCTCGGACAGGTTGCGCGGAATCTCGTTGAAGCTGCGCAGGCCGTGGTGCGTGGCGACGACCGGCTGGGAACTCACCTCGAGTACGTCTTCGATGGTCCGGTCGGAGGCGTGGGAGACGTTGATGAGCATGCCCAGGCGGTTGGCCTCGCGCACAACGGCGCGGCCCTGTTCCGTGAGGCCGCCCCACCGGGCCGGCGCGCAGCAGGAATCGGAGAAGTTGCTCGTCCAGTTGTGTGCGGCGATCTCGAAGGCGCGGAGCCCGAGCCGGTGAAACATCCGCAGCAGGCCGAGATCGCCGTCCAGATCGAAACCGCCTTCCAGGTCGAGCACGGCCGCAATCCTGCCGGAGCGGTGGATGCGCTCGATGTCGCCGGCGTCGAGCGCCAGTTCGATCGTGTCCCGGTTGGCCTCGATCTGGCGCAGCGCCAGATCCATCAAGCGTAGCAGTTGCCTGGTTTCGTACCGCTGCGGGTAATACTGCTCCTGCACGTAGAGCGTAAACAGGAAGGCGTCGACGCCGCCCTCCCGGATTCGCGGCAGGTCCACCTGGCCGTCCGCGTAACGCTGGCCGATGTCGCCGCCGAGGTAGAACTGGCGGTTGATGATATGCACGTGACCGTCGAAGACGAACGCATCCTGGTGAAGCTTCCGGGCGCGGGGCGAAAGCTCGGCCCAGAGGGAAACGGCGCCGAGCAGCAAGGCCGCCGCCGGAGCGAGGCGGGCGCGAACGAACATGCCATCATTGTAGTGTTGCCATGAGAACTCTGCCAGCGATGTTGCTGATCGCCATGTCACTTTCCGCGCAAGCCACCCGACCTCGCGTCGCCATCGGCGCCATCCTGCATGAATCCAACTCCTTCAGCTCGGTGAAGACCCGTCTTGAGGATTTCGAGATCCGGCGAGCCGAAGCCGGCCGCGACGTGCTTGCCGACTGGGCCGACAACAACGATGAAGTCGCCGGCTTCATCGAGGGCGGCCGGCGCGCGGGGCTGGATCTGGTTCCCACGCTGGTGGCCCACGCGGTCCCGTCCGGCCCGGTCACCGATCAGGCGCTCGATGCGCTCTGCCAGGAGCTGGCCGAGCGGCTGAAAGCGGCCGGCAAAATCGACGGCGTCCTGCTGGCGCTCCACGGCGCCATGGTGACCGAGAGCCACCCGCACGGCGACGCCGAGATTGTGCGCCGCCTCCGCCAGGCGATCGGTCCGGCGCTGCCGCTCGTGGTCACGCACGATTTCCACGCCAACGTCTCTCCGGAGATCGTGGAGCGCACCACGGTCCTGCTCACTTACAAGACCAACCCGCACGTCGACCAGAAGGAACGCGGCCACAAGGCGGCCGAGATTATGGCGGGGATTCTGGCGGGGCGCATCCGTCCGGCGCAGGCGCTGGCCAAACCGCGCATGCTCTACAACATTCGCTTCCAGAACACCAACCGCGAGCCGCTGGCGCCGATCGTCGAAGAAACGCGGCGGCTGGAGAAGGAGCCCGGCGTTCTGGCCGTCAGCGTCGCCGGCGGCTACCAGTACGCCGACGTTCCGGCGATGGGGGCCGGCGTCGTAGCCGTCACTGACAACCAGCCCGAGCGGGCGCGCGAGATCGCCAAACGCTTGAGCGACATGCTCTGGGCGACGCGCGACCGCCTGAAGCTCGACGTGCCGGACGCCGCCGAGGCGGTGCGCCGGGCGATGGCCTCCGACAAGTTCCCGGTCGTGCTCGTCGAGATGGGTGACAACATCGGCGGCGGCTCGGCGGGCGATGCGACGTTCGTTCTGAGCGAGCTGATTCGCCAGAAGGCTGCCGGCTGGTTCGTAGCCATCGCCGATCCGCAGGCAGTCCAGGCGGCGGTGCGCGCCGGCGTCGGAGGGACCTTCGATGCGCCGGTCGGCGGCAAGACGGACAAGCTCCACGGCGAGCCCGTCCGGATCCGCGGGCGCGTCAAGTCGCTCCACGACGGCCGGTTCATGGAACCCGAGATCCGCCACGGCGGCCAGCGCTATTATGATCAGGGCCTCACCGCGGTGATTGAAGTCGAAGGCTCCGCGCGCGACCTCAAGAACCTGGTGATGCTGACCACGCGCCGCCAGGTGCCCTTTTCCATCCACCAATTGGTGAGTTGCGGCGTTTATCCCGAGCGCCAGAAGATCCTAATCGTCAAGGCGGCGATCGCCTTCCGCGCCGCCTACGAGCCGGTGGCCGGGCGCATCATTGAGGTCGATACCGGGGGCGTCACGGCGATCAACCCGGCGCGCTTTACCTACAAGAGGGTGCCGCCCGATCTTTTCGGACTCCGGCCGTAAGCCGGAGGGGGTATAATCGCAACTGTCACTCCGGAAGGCGGATGAGTTACCGACCCGAAACGCCGTTCGACAGCATCGAGGATACGCACGAATTCATCGTGCTGTTGCTCGAAGCCATCGCGGAGGCGAGGCGGGAAGTGGATGCCGACATTGTCGCGGCGGTGCGGAACCGGGCGGAACGGCGCGAGCAGGCGTTGCGGCTCGTGGCGCACCACCTGGGGCGGCTGGAATTCCACATCACGCGGAGCCGGCGGATCCTGAATGACCTGAGGACGCTGCGGCGGCTACTGCTCGAGGAGCGGGCGGGCGCCGAGGTGGAGCGGGCCAAGGCCGCCGGAACCGAGTGAGGCTGCCGGAATCGCCGTGTGGCTGAGGCCGCCGGAGCGTCCGGAACTCGATCGGGCCGCGCTCGTCGATGTCTGGCGCGCCAGGCTCGACCTGGCGCCGCCGTGCATCGAGGAACTCGCCAGGACGCTGGCGCCGGACGAAGCCGAACGCGCCGAGCGGTATTATTTTACCCGGGACCGGGCGCGCTTCATCGCCGCGCGGGGCCTGCTGCGGCGCATTCTGGCGCTCTACACGCGCCGGGAGCCGGCAGCGCTGCGGTTTGCCTACGGGGCGCGGGGCAAGCCGTCGCTGGCCGAGCCTGACGTCGGGCTCGAATTCAACCTGGCTCACTCGCACGGGCTGGCGCTCCTGGCCGTCGCGCGCGGGCGGGCGGTGGGCATCGACGTCGAATACGTCCGGGCGGAGCTTGCCGCCGAACGGATTGCCGAGCGGTTTTTCTCGACCGATGAGGCGGCGGCGCTCCGGACGCTGCCGCGCGAGGAGCAGTCCGCCGCCTTCTTTCGCTGCTGGGCGCGCAAGGAGGCGCTGCTCAAGGGTTGGGGCCAGGGGCTGGCCTTCGGTCTTGATCGATTCACGGTTTCGTGCGGAGCCGAGCAGGCCGTGGTCCTGGCGACGCCGTTCGAGCCTGCCGAGGCTGCCCGCTGGTCGCTGTATCCGCTCGAACCCGGACCGGGTTACGTGGGCGCGCTCGCCGTCGAAGGCCCCGCCGCCGAGCTCCGTTGCTGGCAGTGGGAGTTCGGCCCGGAGCCGGGCGGGCTACAATGGAGCGAGAAATGAGGGAACTGAAGGCGAACCCGCTCATTCCGACTAACGTCGCCGTTCCCCTGACGCTCGAAGGATCGAGCGTCCTGCATCAAATGCTGCGGCTGCGTTGGCGCGAGTGGCGGGCGCTGGCGGCGCCGGCCCGGCGTGAAATCGCCGCCCAAGCGGCGGCGTGGCTGAGCGGGCTGGAGGCGCCGGGAGACGGACAAAGCGCTCTTTACTTGCTTCTGGGCCACAAGGCCGATCTGCTGCTGCTGCACTTTCGCAAGAGCTTCGAAGAGCTCCAGGCGGCCGAGCTCGGTCTGGCCGGATTGGCACTGTTCGATTTCCTGGAGCCGGCCGCTTCATTTCTCTCGGTGGTCGAGCTGAGCCTGTACGAATCGACCGTCAAACTTTACAGCGGCCTGGCCGAGCGGGGGGTCGCGGCGGGATCGCCCGAGTGGGTGCGCGAGGCCGAGGAAACACTCGAGCGGCAGCGGACGGCGATGGCCTCGCGCCTCTGGCCGGAAATTCCGCCGCGGCGCTACCTCTGCTTCTATGCGATGGACCGCCGGCGCGGCGAGTCCAAGAACTGGTACGAGGTTTCGCTCGAAGAACGCCGCCGGATGATGCATGAGCACGGCCTGGTCGGGCGTAAGTACGGTGATGAGGTCAAGCAGATCATCACCGGCTCGATCGGCTTCGATGACTGGGAGTGGGGCGTGGACCTGTTCGCCGACGATCCGCTCGTCTTCAAGAAGCTGATCTATGAGATGCGTTTTGACGAAGTCAGCGCCGTCTATGCGCTGTTCGGGACTTTCTACGTGGGCCGGCGTGTGACGGCGGCCGAACTGCCGGCTCTGTTGGTGTCGCTTGCGCCTCCGCGCTGAAGTTGTTGCCGCGATCGTCTTGGCGGCCGGCCCAACGTCGGCCTCCGGCACTACGATGGCGCAGGTCGGCGCCTTGGTGAGCCGATCGACCTGGCCAGGCTGCTGGCGCCGGATGCAGCTCACGCCAACTGGGAAGGGCATTGCTGGTACGAGCCGGCCCCAGCCTTCCTCCTCGAGCTTCCGGCGGATTGGCGGGACGGGTGAACGGCCAGACCGCACCTATTCGCTGTCGGGAAACATCTTCTTGGTCAAGTCCTCGGGCGGCTTCGGCGGGCGCCGTTCCAGGTATACGCCCGCCACCGCAGCGGCACCGGACAGAACATAGACGGCCGCGGCCAGACGGTCCACGCCCGTGCGCCAGGTGATCGCCGCGCCTGCAAGCAGCGTGCGGAGGGCCCAACTGGCGGGCCCGAGGCCCCGCCGCGCCACCGCCTTGCTGCGGGCGAGCGAACGGCCGAGCAGGTGCGCAAATACGACGCACATCAGCCCGAGCACGATTCGGAGAACCAGGAACCGGGCGGCCACGACCCTTCAGGATAGCGGCGCCGCGTCACGCCGGCAACCCCGCTCGACACCACGGTCGCAAGCCTGTTAGAATAAATGCAACAGAGGATTTTCATGGCTCCGAAGCCGGCATTTCCCCAGAACGCGCAGATCGAGCACCCCAAGTTCGGCTGCGGCACGGTTCTTTCCTGCGATGATGAGTACGTGGTCATCCGCTTCGACGACCACGGGCAGAAGAAATTTGTCTCCTCGATTGTCGTCCCCAACCTGAAGAAGATCGACCGGCAGCCGCCGGCGGCATCGCGCAGCAAGAGCCGGCGTCCCAAAACCAAGAAAGCCGCCACCGTTGCCGACTGATCCCTTCTAACCTAAGCAGCCCGGACGCGCGAGCGGTCCGGTTTCCGCTGCGACTTTTGCTTCCCAAGCGCACTATCAGGACAGGTCCCCCAGGGCCATCCTATGCGCGGTGCGAGACTGTCGTGGGCGATGGTGATCGCCGTAGCGCTGCGCCCGCCGCTGGTCGAGGCGCAGCCGCAGGATCCGGCCTACGCCTTCCTGGAGCAAGCATACGCCGCCCTGAACGCCAAAGAGTACGACGCCGCCATCGCCGCGTTCCGCCAGGCGATCCAAGCAGCGCCGGCGCGGGCGTCGATTCGCAAGGATCTGGCCTACACCTTGCTGAAAACCGGCGAGAACGAGGCGGCGCGCGATGAGTTCGGCGAGGCGATGAAGCTCGATCCGAACGACGTGCACGTGGCGCTCGAACACGCATTCCTGTGCTTTGAGACGCGCCGGGAGGCGGCGGCGCGTCGCATCTTCGACCGAATTCGCAAGACGGGTGAGGGCGAGGCGCGGCGCACGGCCGAACAGGCCTTCGAGAACATCGACCGGCCGCTGCGGGAGGGCATTGCGCGATGGAAGCGGGTTGTCGAGGCCGATCCGAGAAATTTCAGCGCGCATTGGGAACTGGCCCGGCTCGCCGAGCAGCGCGACGAGCTGGAGCTCGCGCTTCAGCACTATCAGTACGCCTTGAAACTGCGTCCGGACCGGCGCCGCCTGCTGCTCGATATGGGCCGCGTCTGGAAGGGCTTGGGCAGGACCGAGCAGGCCGAGTCGGCGCTGCTGGCGGCTTCGCGGGGCGCCGAGCCGCGCGTAGCCGAAGAGGCTCGGGCGCTGCTCGGCGAGCGCTATCCCTACGTCTACGAGTTCGAGCGGGCGCTCGAACTCGATCCGGAAAACGTCGAACTCCGCCGCGAACTCGC
>JBBIMZ010000037.1:10713-13181 GCA_037444135.1 Solibacteraceae bacterium | reverse complement strand
CTCCCGCCTCGGGCAGCGGCGCGGCGCAGCTGTTCCAGTTCGTGGCCTCCGATCCGAACACGGCGGCCGATCTGGCGGCGGTGCAGGCGCTGATCGGCGAAACGCTGTCGGCGGCGGGCGGCTGCCATCTGATTTACCGCGTGCGCGAGCGGACGCTGTGGCTGCGCGACGACGGCGGCGCGCAGTGGCTGGGACCGGTGGCTCCCGGCGGGGCGGGGACGGTCCACAACTCCCAATGCACGCTCGACGGCGCCGGCTCGTCGGTGTCGGTCGCCGGCGACAGCCTCTCGGTGACGCTGGCTCTGGCCTTCGCGCCCTCGTTTTACGGGCCTAAGAACGTCTACTTGATGGCGGAGGACGCCGGCTTGGCGAGTTCGGGCTGGCAACAGCGCGGCGTCTGGACGCCCCACGTGAACCAGCCTCCCGCGGTCGAGTCGGTGACCCCGTCAAGCGGCGAAGGTCTCCAGCAGGCCTTTGTCATCGCCGTCTCCGATGCGAACGGGGCGACCGACTTGCGCTCGGCCCGCCTGCTGGTGAATCAATCGCTGTCCGGGGCCGGCGGCTGTTACGTGATGTACCGGCCTGTCGAGCGGGTCTTCTATTTGCGCGACGACGCCGGCCAGGCCTGGCTCGGTCCGGTCGGAGCCGGGGCCGCCGCTGCGCTGGCCAACAGCCAGTGCCGACTCGATGCCGCCGCCTCGGGGGCGTCGCAGTCGGGCGACCAGCTCAACGTCACGGCTGCGTTGACCTTTCGGCCCAGCTTCGTTGGGACCAAGAACCTGTATCTGCTCGCCGAGGATCGAAATGCCGTTTACGGCGGTTGGACGCAGAAGGGCGTCTGGGTTCCGGCGCCGAATCAGCCGCCTGTGGCGGTCTCGGTGAGTCCGTCTTCCGGAGAAGGATCCGCTCAGGTATTCGAGTTCGTGGCGTCCGATCCGAACACTTCGGCGGATTTGCGCTCCGTCCAAATTCTAATAAACGACACGCTCTCCGGAGCGAACGGCTGTTATGTGATCTACCGCTTCGCCGAGAAGGTTTTCTGGTTGCGCGACGACTCCGGGCGGAGCTGGCTGGGGCCGGTCGCGCCGCAGTCGCCGGCCTCGGTTCGGAATTCCCAATGCGCGCTCGATGGCGCCGCGTCGGCTGTCAACATCTCCGCCGAAAGCGTGACCGCGTCGCTCGCGCTGGCTTTCAGCAACAGCTTTTACGGGCTGAAGACGGTCTTGCTGCTGGCCGAAGACGTGAGTCTGGCCAATTCGGGCTGGCAGGCGAAAGGCTCGTGGACCCCCGCTGCGAACCAGGCGCCCGCGGCGGTTTCGGTGGCGCCCGCCTCCGGCGAAGGGCTTCAGCAGACGTTCCAGTTTGTCGTGGCCGACGCCAACGGCGCCGCCGATCTGCGCTCGGCGCGGCTGCTGGTGAACCGCTCGCTGTCCGGCGCCGGCGGCTGTTATCTGATGTACCGGCCCGTGGAGCAAACGTTCTTCCTCCGCGACGATGCCGGCGTCAACTGGCTGGGGCCGGCTGCGGCCGGCGCGCCGGGCACGCTCGGCAATGGCCAATGTCTGCTCGATGCGTCCGCATCGACGGCGACGCGGTCAGGCGATCAACTCACCGTTTCGGCGAGCCTCACCTTCAAGTCGAGCTTTTTCGGGGCACGGACGCTTTACGTACTTGCCGAAGACCGCAATGCGGCCTACAGCGGCTGGCAGAGTCTCGGCTCCTGGACTCCTATCAGAAACCAGGCGCCGGCCGTCGAGTCGCTCCTTCCGACTTCGGGGCGGGGGCTCGCTACGGTGTTCCAGTTCGTCCTCTCGGACCCGAACAGCGCTTCGGACTTGCACGCCGGGCATCTTCTGGTCAACGACCGGCTCTCGGCCGTCAACGCCTGCTATGCCCGGTATCAGCCTTCTTCCGGACTTTGGTTGCGCAACGACGCCGGCACGGCCTGGCTCGGGCCGGCGCCGCCCGGCGGCACGCTCAGCAACAGCCAGTGCAGTGCCGGTCCGGCTTCTTCGACAGCCGACGCGTCGGGCGGTCGGCTCACGGTATCCGTCCCAATACAGTTCCAGCCGAGCTTTTCCGGCGACCGGAAGGTATATGCGCTCGCCGAAGACACCGAATATCTGAACAGCGGCTGGCTCGAGATGGGGGCTTGGACGGTGTCGGAGGGCGCGCGCACCATTCGCGTGCCGGCCGGCGGCGATTTGCAGCAGGCGATCGATGAGGCTCAGCCCGGCGATACGATCACGCTCGAAGCCGGCGCGACCTACTCGGGCAACTTCCTCCTGCGGCGCAAGACGGGCGGCGAATTCATTACGATCACTACCGCGGATCCGGCTGCGCTGCCCGCGCCGGACGTGCGCGTGACGCCAGAGGCGGCCGCCGCCCTGCCGAAGCTCATCGCGCCGAACCAGGCCGCGGTGATTTCCACCGAGCCGGGAGCGCACCACTACCGCCTGGTAGGCCTG
>JBBIMZ010000037.1:0-10703 GCA_037444135.1 Solibacteraceae bacterium | reverse complement strand
ATAGCGAAGTTGCATGCGCGCGCGTTCTCGAATTCGGCCTGTTGGCGCGGAGTCATGGGGCTCAAGGTCGGCCTGGAAATTGGGGCCGCTCCGGGCGTCGCCGCGCTCGAGCTGGTTGCGCTCGGCTCGGCGACGGCGACTTCGGCCTCCGAGCAGCCCTTCGAGATCGAACTCGACCGGCTCTACCTGCACGCCGATCCGGCCGCCGGCGGCGAGCGCGCCATCACGCTCAACAGCGGAGCGACGGTGATTCGAAACTGCTGGATCGCGGGCTTCCGCAGCACCGCGCAGGAGGCGCAGGCCATCGGCGGCTGGAACGGACCGGGGCCGTACACGATCGTCAACAACCGCCTGGAGGCCGCCGGTAGCGGCTTGTTGCTGGGGGGAGCGGCGGCGCAGATTGCGGGGCTGACGCCCGCCGACATCGTCGTGCGCGGCAACCATTTCGTCAAGCCCGCCGGCTGGCGGAGCGAGGGCTGGGCGGCGCGCCATCTGCTGGCGATCGAGAACGGCCGTCGCATCCTGATCGAAGGCAACGTCTTTGAAAACAACTGGGCCGGCGCCGACCCGCAGGGCTTTGCCGTCGTCTTCGCCGTGCGGACGCACAACGGCGCCATGCCCTGGGCGGTGATCGAGGACGTGACCTTCCGGCGCAACCTGGTGCGGGCCGCCGCCGCCGGCCTGCGCATCGAAGGCCGGGACGCCTCCGGCGGCGGGGCGCTGCGGCGGCTGCTGGTGCAGGACAACCTCCTCTACGGGATCGACCCCACGCAGTGGGGCGGCGACGGCCGCCTGTTCGATCTGGCCGGCGCGCCCGAGGACGTCACGATCGACCACAACACGTGCTTGCAGCTTCCGGCGGGCAGGCACTTGCTCGGCTTGGCGGATCCGGCCGCGGTGCGCTTGACCTTCACCAACAATGTGGCCGAACACGGGCAGCTGGGCGTCGTCGGCGCCGATCAGGCCACCGGCACGGCGGCGCTGAGCGCCTATGCGCCCGGGGCGGCGTTTCTCAAGAACGCGCTGATCCACGGCGACGGTACGCAGTATCCGCCGGAGAACTTCTTCCCGCCCGATGTTGCCGCCGTCGGGTTTGTCGATGCGGCGGGCGGCGACTTTCGGCTCACGCCCACCAGCCCGTACGCAGGAGCCGGCACGGACGGACGGGACCTCGGCGCCGACGCCGCCGCGGTCCTGGCGGCCACCCAGGGGATTTCGGGAGGTTGAGGCGCCGGGCGGCCTCCTTGCTTGAGAGCCGTTCACGGCGGGTTTGAGCGGGCTCGCGGGGAGGAGCCGCAGGCCCTAACTCGATCAAAACACGGGGCAATTCCTTAATGCTCAGAAGAGTTGCTCCACCCCGCGAACCGCCGATGTCTCCGGCCTATGAGTAGAATCGAAGCCAGATTCGCTCTCCGCGTGAGGTAGCTAGATGATTATCGTGTCGTTGGGCAAGATCGCTGTCAGTAATCCGGGCACGCCTGTGCCACTGTCGCCTGCGCCGCTGATGGTTTCCAAAGTGCGCGTGCAGGCCGTCATCGGCGAGACCGGCCGCGTCTTTCTCGGCGACCGCCCGTCTTTCAACAAGGCGAGCGGCGTTGGGGTGATCAAGGAGTTCTGGCCGACGGGGGCGGGCGGCGGAGTGGCCGACGAGATCGAGCTGGATGCCGGCGCACGAGGCAACGTGATCGACTTGAGCAAACTCTACCTGGACGCCAACGTCGCGGGAGAGGGCGCGCTGGTCAGCTACTGGCAGCGCTAGCAAAGGCTGCGGGGCCGGATCGCCGGGTTTCCCGGCGCCCCGGCCCTGGATGCCCGCACGAGGAATGCAGGCGATGCCGGCCCGCGTGCCCGTCGCAGCCAGGCGCAAAGGGGCTCCCGGCATTCCGGCGGTAACGCATGGTAGGATAGCCGGTCAGGAATGGGCTGGTCGTTGCGGGTCGCGCGCCTCGCGGGCACCGAGATCCGGATACACCTGACCTTCATCCTGTTCCTCGCATGGATCGGATCGGCCTACTATTTGGAGTACGGCGCCCCGGCCGCGGCCGAGGGCGTGCTGTTCATCACGTTGCTGTTCGCTTGCGCGGCGTTGCACGAACTGGGTCACGCGATGGCCGCGCGGGCCTACGGCATCCCGACTCCGGACATTACTCTGCTGCCGATCGGCGGCGTGGCGCGCCTGCAACGCATGCCGGACAGGCCGCTCGAAGAGATCGTTGTGGCGCTGGCCGGGCCAGTAGTGAACGTTCTCATCGCGCTGTTGCTGGTAGTCGTCGCCGGGGCTTCGATCGGCCTGTCCCATCTCCAGCATGCCGCCGGGCGGCCGGGCGATTTGATCGACCGGCTGGCGACGGTGAATGTCGGCCTGGTCGTCTTCAACCTGATTCCCGCGTTTCCGATGGACGGCGGACGGCTGCTGCGAGCGCTGCTGGCGACCAGGACCAGCTACGGCCGCGCGACGCGGATCGCGGCGGGCGTCGGTCAGGCCTTCGCCTTCCTATTCGGATTCCTGGGACTGTTTGGAAACCCCATGCTGATCTTCATCGCGCTGTTTCTCTATTTGGGGGCATCGCAGGAGGCGGCGGTGGCCGGCCTGAAGGATCTGGCCGGGTGGATGTCGGTGTCCGACGCCATGGTGACCGAGGTCGTGCCGCTCGATATCGAGGCGACGCTCGGCGACGCCGTCGAAGCGTTGCTGCGCACGTCCCAGCACGAATTTCCGGTCGTGGACGCGGCGGGCACGGTCTATGGAATTCTGACGCGGGACGATATGATTCGCGGACTGCGCGATGGCGGCCCGGAGTTGCCGGTGGCGGTGGTGATGCGCCGCGACATCCCGCTGGTGTCCGAGGGCGCGGCCTTTGACGAGGCCTTCCAGCTCATGCAAAATTGCCAGTGCCCGGCGCTGCCCGTCGTCAACCGGCGGGGCCGGCTGGTGGGGTTGATCACGCCCGAGAACGTCGGCGAGCTCATGATGATCCGGTCGGTGTTGCCTCGGGGCGCGGGTCTGCCGTGGCGCAGGCGCATCGTGTAAAAAAAGCAGGGGCGTAACCGACCGCCCCTGCCGCGCCGGACCCAGCCGCCATCATGCGGTGGCAGGCTGGGAAGCCGCCGTCTTCTCCTTGCCCATCCAGAGGTTGTCCAGCGCGAACTCACCGCCGCCCGCCAGGAACAGGCTGATATCGGCTGCCAGCAGCACCAGCGTGTACTCGTAGCCATTGGGCAGGAAGAAGCCCTGCTTGCTGTGGACGGCCACGGCGGCGACGAGCATCACGATGGCCAGCGGGACGGCCGCCCAGCGGGTGAACAGGCCCAGAATCAGCACCAGCCCGCCGAGCAGCTCGACGGCCGCCACCAGCGGCGCCAGCAGATTCGGCGCCGGCATGCCGATCTGACTCAGAAAACCGGCGAAAGTGCTGACGCCCTGGACGAACACCTTCTGGGAGCCATGGGCCAGGAAGACGATGCCGGTCACGATGCGCAACAGCGCGATCGCCCAACCCGGCGAATAGGGAAAGCGGACGAGATCAGAAAGGCGTTTCATTCGTTCTCACCTCCGTTCTCGGTTTGTTCCGAGGATCGGCTCCGCCGCTTGGACCGGGCCGCGGCGGAGCCGGGCCGCACTGGATCAGGCAAGTTCAGCCACGCGCAGCTCGCGGACCGCCTTCCGAATGACGTCGGCGCGTGCGGCCATGGCTTTGGCGTGGCCCATCAGCGTGTCGCGATGCGGCCAGAGCTGCTTTTCGCCGATCAGCCGGTTGGTCTGGTTGGCGAAGATCGTGAGCGTTCCGAGGCCGGCCTTGAGCCGCTCCAGTTGCTGCTTCTGATTCTCATCGAGCTGTGGCTCCAGGCGTTCGAACCGCCGGATGGACTCGCGCAGGTTGCGAATCCGCCCCTCGAGGTAACCCATCTGGTAAGCCATCGTCAGCCAGTGCGGCGACGTGCTCCGCAGATAAGCCTCGAGTTCATCGGCCAGCTTCTTGGCCTCGGCGGCTTCCCGAGCGATCGCGGCCAGCTCGGAGCCCGCCGAACCGACGACCACACGGCGCCGTTCCAGTGCGGCTGCGGAAACACTGAAGATCAGAAGAAGCGCAAAGACAGTGAGCACACTACGCGTCCTCATGCTTTACACCTCCTATGATGATCAGTTTTCCCCCGACGGGAGCGGCCGCTCCCGTCGACCCGCTCGGGGCGGGCTTTTTTCACTATTTTCCGATGCATGAGCCGAGAGCCCGGTTTCAGCTCGGCGCGGTCCGGTTTCCGCGGTTTCGGCTCTTGCGTTCCGGTCGTCCCGGGCGATATGATGGTGGCTTCAATGCTCAACTGGTACGCCGGCGTGTTTAGTTTTCGATTTCCCCGGTTCTTTTGAACCGGGGCGAGTGGCGTCGGCGTAGCAGGCAAGGAGGCAGGAGAGAACCGACCCACTCGCGAGAGTGGGTTTTTTCTTTCGGGAGCGGTAGGTGCGAAGATGATCATCTCCATGAAACTGCATGCGACGCCAGAGGAGATCGAAGAGGTTTGCGCGCGGATCCGGGAGTTCGGCTACAAGATTCACACGATCGAGGGGGCTGAGCGCGTGGTGATCGGAGCGATCGGAGTGGGCGACGTCTCACCGTGCCTGGAGGCGCTCGAGGCCATGCCACAAGTCGAAAAGGCAGTCGCCATCTCGGCTCCGTACAAGTTCGTGAGCCGCGAATTCCGCCGGGAACCGACACAGGTGCGAGTGAACGGGACCGACATCGGGGGTGCCGAGTTCGTGGTGATGGCCGGGCCGTGTTCGGTCGAGTCGGAAGAGCAGATCATGGAAACAGCTGAAGCGGTCGCGGCCGCCGGGGGGAAGCTGTTGCGCGGCGGCGCCTTCAAGCCGCGCACCTCCCCGTACGAATTCCAGGGGCTCGAACTGGAGGGTCTGAAGCTGTTGCGCAAGGCCAAGGAGGCCACCGGACTGGCCGTCGTCACCGAAGTGATGAGCGAGCGCGACATTCCGCTGATCACCGAATACGCCGATCTGCTTCAAATCGGCGCGCGGAATATGCAAAACTTTCCGCTGTTGAAGGCGCTCGGCCGCTGCGGCCGGCCGGTACTGCTCAAGCGAGGCATGAGCTCGACGATCAAAGAGCTGCTGATGTCGGCCGAATACATTGTGGCGCATGGCAACCCGAACGTCGTCCTCTGCGAGCGGGGCATCCGCACGTTCGAGACGGCGACTCGGAACACCTGCGACATCGCCGCCGTCCCGGTGCTCAAGGAGCTCACCCACCTGCCCGTGATCGTCGATCCGAGCCACGCGACCGGCCGGAGGAGCCTCGTGCCCCCCTTGTGCCGGGCGGCAGTGGCGATCGGCGCCGACGGCTTGCTGGTGGAGGTGCACCCGCATCCGGACAAGGCGCGTAGCGACGGCGCGCAATCGCTCTACATCCCGCAGTTCCGGCAGATGATGCACGACTTGCGGCCGTACGTGGAGCTGTGGAAAGCGACGCGCCAGGCGGAACGCTCGCAGGAAGTGTACGCTCGTTGATGATGCCCTTGCGCTTGCGGCCGTGGCATCTGGCCGCGCTGCTGATGGCCATGGTCGGCGGCTTGGTGGCGGCCGCTTACTGGCTCCGGGTGCGATCGGTTTCGACGGTGGCCGGCCTGGCGGCCCGCCTGCCCGTGCTGGAGGCGCCGGTTGTATTCGTCGACCTGCGCGCGGTGCGCGAAGCCGGTCTGTTGCCGCTGGTGGCGCGGACCGACACCGGCCAGGAGACTGAATATCTGGACTTCGTCAGGCAGACCGGCTTCAACTTCGCTCGCGACCTGGACGCGGCGCTGGTGACGGTTTCCGGCAGTGAGACGTTTGCGTTGTTGCGGGGGCGGTTTGACTGGACCCGCTTGATCCGGTTCGTCGCCCGGCACGGCGGCGATTGCTACAACGGCTTCTGCCAGCTTCGCGGCAGCATGCCGAACCGGTGGATTTCCTTCTTTGCGGTCACGCCCGCGATCATGGGTCTGGCCGTGAGCCGGGATCCCTGGGCCGCCAGCGTGCTGTTGAGCGAGCGCGAGCCGCCTCCGCTAGGTCCGCCGCCGGCCGGGCCCGTCTGGCTTACGATTCCCGGAGCGGCGTTAGCGCGGGCCGATTGGCTCCCCGCCGGAACCCGGGCCTTTGTTTCGCCCATGGCTTCCGCCGAGCGCGTGACCCTGGCTCTACGGGTGGCCGCGGGCGGCTACGAGGCGACGCTCGAGGTGCGCTGCCGCAGTGCGGAGCAAGCGGAGCGTCTCGCGCAGCACCTCGCGGAGGTCACCGCGACGTTGCGGCGGCTGATTGAGCTGGAAAACAAGTCACCCAATCCGAAGGATCTGAGCGGAATTCTGACCGGCGGCTCCTTCTCCAGCCAAGGGACGCGCGTCGCGGGCCGCTGGCCGGTTCCGGCGGAGTTTTTTCAGGCGCTCGCGGCCGGTTCCGAGTGAGCCCGATCCTTGGAGGCTTTCCATAGGGGCCAGAGCAGGGAAGCAGCGGCAGCCAGGACGAACAGCAGCACCAACGGCCGGCCGAGGATCGCCGTCCAGTCGCCCCGGCTCAGAATGAGCGCCCGCCGGAGGTTGGACTCCATCATGGGACCCAGAATCAAGCCCAGCACGAGCGGCCCCACGGGGACGTCGAGCCTCCGGCACAGCCAGCCGAGGAGGCCTGCTCCGAACATGACCCAGACGTCGGTGAGGCTGTTGTTTAGGGCGTAGGCTCCGACGACGCTGAAGACGATGACGCCCGCCCAGAGCCACGGATCGGGGACGCGAAGCGTCCGCGCAAGCGGAAGCGCGCCGGCAAGGCCAAGAACCGCGGTGAAGACGGCGGCCAGGATCATCAGCACGACGATCGAGTAGATCAGGGGACGGTGTTCGTGGAACAGGAGCGGTCCCGGTTGGACGCCATGAATGAGGAGCGCTCCGATCAGCACCGCTGATGGGGCATCGCCGGGAATGCCCAGCGTGAGCATTGTCGTCATGGCGCCGCCGATGGCGGCGTTGGCCGCGCTGGAGGAAGCCGCCAGACCCTCGATCGAGCCATCGCCGAACTCCTCCGGCCGGCGTGAGATCCGGCGCGTCTGCTCCCAGGCGATCACTGCGGCGATGTCTCCGCCGGCAGCGGGAATCGCCCCCACCAGGGTCCCGATTCCCGAGCCGAGCACGCCCGGCGCCGCCAGGCGCCGCCAATCGCCGGCGGTCGGCCAGAGCCGACCCAACGAGAGCGAGACCGCCCGGTTCGGAGCGGCTGGTGCGCCGATGCGCGCCAGCACCTCCCCGAGCCCGAACAGTCCGATCATGACGGGGACGAAGGCGATGCCGTCAAAAAACTCCGTATTGCCGAAGGTGTAGCGAGGGAAGGCGGTCAGCGGATCCAGGCCGACGGTGGCGACGGCCAGGCCCAGCATTCCAGCCAGCAGCCCCCTGGCGACGTTTCCCCGGGAGACGCCGGCCATCAGGCTCAGCCCGAACAGCGCCAAGCCGAAATATTCGGCCGGTCCGAAGCGGAGGCCGAAGGAAGCGATCGGGAAGGCCGCGACGGCAAGGAAAACGACACTCAGCAGTTGGCCGAACAGAGAGAACAGCGCATTGATGCCGAGCGCCAGGCCGGCTTCGCCGCGGCGCGCCAGGGGGTAGCCGTCCCAGGTTGTGGCGATCGAAGCCGGCGTGCCGGGAATATTGATGAGGACCGCCGGTATACCCCCGGCGGGGATGGCGCCGCAGTAGATGCCGAGGAGCATCGCCAACCCTTTCTCGGCCGACACCCAGAATGTCAGCGGCGTGAGCACAGCCACACCCATCGTGGCGGTCAGCCCGGGCAAGGCGCCGAAGACAGCCCCGAGCAAGGCGCCCGAGACGAGAAACAGCAACACATCCCACTGAAGAACCGCGAGCAGCCCGGAGAGAAACTCGAAACCGGTCACGGCAGATGCACCCGCAGGCCGTACTCGAAGGCCGCGACCACGGCGGCCGTCACCACCGCCGCCACCTGGAGCGAGGCGCGCCACGGCTGTGCTTGGGACCGCAGAAACACGGTGATGAAAAGCGCCGTACGGAAGGCGAAAGGGACTTCGTCCCAGAACGCCAAATAGAGGGCCGTCAGAGCAACAGCGGCGCCCAGACCGGCCAGAGACCGGTGGGGGTTTTCCACGTGTTGCGCCGGCGCCGGCCGGGCGCGGCGGGCAAAGCCGCTGCCCAGCAACGCCAGGGACAGCACCACCATCCCGGCCCCGATGAGGCTGGGAAAGAAGCCGGGGCCCGGCAAGCCGCCTACACCCGGGGGAAACCGAGCTGCGGAGACGAGCAGAGAGAGCCCGAGGGCGAAGAATGCCGCGCCCACAGCCCGATCGCCGCGTCTCACGCGCCACCTCCGGCGAGAAGCGGCGGGATCGCGGATTCGAAAAAGCGGGCTTGTTCGAGTGCGAAGCGGCGGAACTCGGCCGGCCCTAGAAACAACGGCTCCATGCCCCGCTCCCGGCACAGGGCTTGAAAACGCGGGCTGTCGAAAGCCGAGCGAAAAGCGGCGACCAGCCTGGCCTTGACCGGCGGGGGAAGCTCCTTCGGTCCATAAAAGCCGCTCCAGGCGCTGACGCCGAATTCGTAGCCCCACTCCCGCGCGGCAGGCACGCCGGGAAACAGCGGCGAGCGGTCCTTGTCAAAGACGGCTAGGGGGCGCACGGTTCCCGCCTTCACCTGAGGGGCGATCTCTCCGGCGCCGGCCACGACCGCATCCACGTGGCTTCCCAGCAAGGCCGCCAGCGCGGCCGAGGACCCGGAGAACGGGCAGTGAACCAAGCGCAGACCGGCCGCCCGTTCCATCAAGAGGGCATTCACGTGCCAGATCGAGCCTGTCCCGGAGTTGGCGACGATGAAAAACCCCGGACGAGCGCGGGCCGACCGGACGAAGTCCTGAAAATCGCGCCACGCGCTGTCGGCCCGGACGGCCAGCGCCGGCTTGGTCTTGGTCACCAGGCAGAGCAGGTCCATGTCTTGCGGGCCTAGGGCGGAGAAGCCGAGCGCGCGCACCATCGCGATTTCGACCGGCCCGTGGCCCAGGATGTAGCCGGAGGGCCGCTGTCGGACGACGTAGGAGAACGCCAGGGCGCCGGCGGCTCCGGGACGGTTCTCGCAGATCACGGGCACACCCAGATCCTGCTCCATCAGGCTGGCGAGAACGCGGGAAATTGCATCGGACAGGCCGCCGGCGGTGGCTTGGACGACGATCTTGATCTGGCGCGAGGGGAAGGGGCGCTCGGGCGCGGCGGCGCAGCCGGCCAGCCACGCCAGCATCAGGCCGGCACACGTAAGTTTCGGCGCGACGTCCATGAGGATCAGAGGCCATTGTAATCCGAGGCGAATGGCCGATCTGGGATAATGAAACTCAGTGTCACGCGTGAAAGAACTGGAGCAGTGCCTCCAGCGAACTGAACAGCAGCTACGGCTATTCCAGAAGATCAGCCGCTTCATGGTCAAGGAGATGAGCCTGCAAGAAGTGTTGCGCGGCATCGTCTCGCTGGTCGTCGAGTTCATGAGTTGCGATTCCTGCCTGGTTTATCTGGTGGATGGCGACGAACTGGTCTTGTGCGCCGCCCACCCCCCGCATCCGACCGACGGCCAGATCCGGCTGAAGCTGAACGAAGGCTTGACGGGATGGGTGGCCCGGGAGCGGACGCTGCTGGCGATTTCCCGGGAATGCTACCTGGATCCCCGGTTCAAGTTCTTTCAGGGACTGCCCGAGGACACTTATGAAGCTTTTCTGTCGGCGCCTGTTCTCGCGCGCAACCGCGTGATAGGCGTTATCAACGTGCAGCACCGGCAGCCCCACGCCCACACGGGCGCCGAGATGGAAATGCTCACGACGGTGGGCGAGCAGGTCGGCTGCCTGCTGGCGCTGGCGCGGCTGGAGGGCCAGTGGGACAGCCGTTCGGCGCCGGCGCTGTCTTCTCCCAGCCAGGTCTCGGCCTGAGGCGCCGCATGAAACGCCTTCCGGCAACTCTTCTGCTGCTCGGCGCCGCCGGACTGCCGTGCGGGGCCGCCGGCGCCCGGTGGGAACTCCAATTCTTCCACGACGCCATCGACTCCGAGTTCGCCATCCACGACCTGGCTTTCCCATCGGAGCGGACGGGCGTGGCGGCCGGCCTGTTGCTCGAGAAGGGCAACGCCAGGCCGCGCATCCTGGTCACGCGCGACGGCGGCCGCAGCTGGAAACTCCTGGAGACCCGCGAGGTCGGTCTTTCGCTGTTTTTTCTGCGGGAGGACTTGGGGTGGATGGTGACCGACAGGGGGATCTGGCGCACGGCGGACGGCGGATCCAGTTGGGAGAAGATCTCCCGGCTTCGCGACCTGTTGCGCGTCTACTTCCTCGATCCCAAGCACGGCTACGCCGTCGGCGCCAGGAAAAGCGCTTATGAAACCACCGACGGCGTCCACAGCTGGGATCGGCTGGCTGCGGCAGACTTGCCGGACTCTCGTCCGGAGCGGACGGTGTACGGTTGGATCGAGTTTGCCGATCCCAAGCAGGGTTCGATCGTGGGCTGGAGCGCCCCGCCCCGAGCCGAGCGCGAGTCTCTGCCAGACTGGATGGATCCGGAGCGTGCCGAAAAGCGCCGGCTGTGGCCGACCTTCACGATCGTGCTTCAAACCGGCGATGGCGGACGCACCTGGCGGCACTCAACCACGTCGATGTTCGGCCGCATCACGCGGCT